>JAHZLQ010000052.1 GCA_022599775.1 Gammaproteobacteria bacterium | reverse complement strand
TCTGGGGTGCGAGTCGGTCCGGCGGGTTACGTTAACGTCGGGGTCCAGCCCACCACAACAATGCACAACCTCTTCCCGCCGCCTTCCACCTCCCAGTCTCTTTCATCATCAGGGGCGGCGAAAGTCGCCATGTCCGTTAACGTGAATCACGTGCGGCATGATGCCGACCGACCCTCGTCGGCTCGCGAATGCGAGCGGCAAGTGAGGGGAACGACCATGCCGCAGGCGATTCACTCTGCCGGGTGCCGCTCGCGGCATGGCCGTTAGAGCCGGCGAACCGCATTCCAGGCCGCCGACGCAAAGACGTCCGCATGATGCGTGATGTCGACCGAGACCTGGCCGCTGAGCCAGCGCCGCGCATAGTCATGCACCGGTCCCACCACCAGAGAGCTCCAGCACTCGCGCGGTAGCTCGCGCAATTCCGCCGCTTCGAGATACGGCTTGAAGTATGTACCGATCACCGTGGCATACCGCGCGTTGACGGCGGCCGTGGTGTCGTCGTCCGCACACCAGCCGAGTGAAGCCACATAAATGAACCGCGCCCAGTCGCGATGCGCGGCGATCCATTGAACCAGCGACTCGACAATGGCGCGAATGCCCTGTTCCGCGCCCGTCACCGTTTCCAGCGCCCGCTCCAGATGGTCGAGGTTGCTGTTCAACCCCTCTGCGTACAGGGCGGCTGCAATCCCGTCCTTGCTGCCGAAGAAGTGATAAACGCTGCCGACACTGGCGCCGGACCGTGAGCAGATGGCGCCGATGGACGTCGCCGGCACGCCGCTTTCGTTGAAGCATTCAAGCGCCGAGCTGAGGATGCGCTCACGGCGATTCTTGTCGGCTGAACCCACTTGCATGGCCTCCGTTACTAGAATAACGTTCTAGAATAATGTTCTAGTCGAGAATTCGCGATGCTGATCAAACTGCTCCGCAAGACGCTCGTCTGCATGCCGGACAGCTGGGCTTTCCGAATTGCACGGGCGCTGGCCAGCTTACCGTCGCGCCCGCCGCTGCGGGAGGCGGACCGCCGGATTCTCGACCAGGCGCAGCGGTTCGAGTTTCAGGCGTGTGGAACACGGGTCGCCTGGTCGCTTGGCGAAGGGCCGATCGTCGTACTGGTACACGGTTGGGGTGGACGCGCCGGGCAATTGGCCGGCCTTGCACAGCGCATAGCCTCAAGGGGCTTTACCGCCATCCTGTTCGATTCGGCGGCACACGGGGAATCGAGCGGCAAGCGGATCGAATTTGGCAATTTTGCGGCTGACACCGCGGCGCTGGTCCACCACCTGAAGCGTCCTGTGCATGCCTGTGTCGGCCACTCAGCCGGCGGCTTGGGAATGATGGCGGCCCGTACGCTGCATGGGCTGCATGCCGAGCGCTACATCTGCATCTGTGCGCCGCGCGCGCCTTACGTGCCCGTTGACGAGATTCGCAAACGGCTCAACCCCGGAGACGCGGTGCTCGAACGTTGCCGTGCGTACTACGCTCAGAGCTTCGGACAGAGCTGGGAGGTGCTGGACCGGGCTTGGGCCTACTCGCCCCGAAGCGATGAACGCCTGATGCTGATCTATGACCGGAACGACGGTCGCGTCGAACCCGGGGATGGCCACAGGATTCTCCAGGCATGGCCACAGGCGGAGCTCGTCCAAACCGAGGGCTTGGGCCACCAGAAGGTGCTGTGGGACTCGCAGGTGGCGGACCGCGTCTGCGGCTTTCTCGGCAAGCAATAATTCGGCAGGGGTTTCTCCGCCGCGGATTCCGGGCCAATCAGGACTCGGGGTCGGTCGCTTCGCGGCGACCGTTTTCGAGCGATCGCTCCGTTTGACGGTCGAGCTTGAGCGTCACGCCAGTGAGGCGACGCCGGCGTGCCTCGTGAATCAGCCATTCCAGCGCGTCCGCGGCCTGCGCGTACGACAGTCCGTGACCGTGAATATTGGAAACGCAGTTGCGCAGCGAGTCCGGGCAGCCGATACGCGGGCGCCAGCTGAGATAGACACCGAGACTGTCCGCCACCGACAGGCCGGGACGTTCACCAATCAGTACGGCGACGAGCTCGGCACCCAGAGTCTCGCCAAGCTCGTCGCCGATTGCGACGCGCGCCTGTTCGGCGAAGACCACGGGCGCCAGGCGCAGACCGCCCAGGCGCGATGTCAGCGCCTCGATCAGCGGCACTGCATGCGTCTGCACGCCCGCGGCCGACAGGCCATCGGCCACCACGATCAGCAGATCCCAGTCGCCGCGATGCGTCTCCAGCCGCGCCCGATCGCCGGGCCGCACGCGCCGGCCCAGGTCCGGCCGGCGCAGATACGTCGTGCGATCGTCCGCCTGCGAACGCAGCCTGAGACTGGCTCTGGGCGCGAGTTCGCGCGCCAGGGCATCGAAGTCCACCACGCCGTGGACGGCGTCACGCGCAGCACTGTGCGCGGCCTGAAAATCCAACAGCGCCGAAGTCGGCAAGGCATCACCGGCACGGCCGAGACCGATGCGCGCCCGGGTCGCGGCGCGCAACCGTGCGTACGGATCGGGGACCGGTTCGCTCATCGCCCGGGCTCCGGCGCCAGCAGCGCGCGGACCGCCATGGCGGACGCTGGCGGCGGTGCCAGCCGCCCCTGCGCATCGAGCATGCCCATGCGCGCCAGCCAGGCTTCGAATTCCGGCGCCGGCCGCAGTTTCAGCAGATGACGCAGGCCCAGCACATCGTGGAACGACAGGCTTTGGTAGCTGAGCATGATGTCGTCGGCGCCCGGCACGGCGATCAGGAAGTTGACGCCGGCCGCGCCCAGCAGCACGGCCAGCGTATCCATGTCGTCCTGGTCGGCCTCGGCGTGATTGGTGTAACACACGTCCACGCCCATCGGCAGGCCCAGCAGCTTGCCGCAGCAGTGATCCTCCAGACCGGCGCGAATGATCTGCTTGGCGTCATAGAGATATTCCGGCCCGATGAAACCGACCACGGTGTTGACCAGCAGCGGGCGAAACTCGCGCGCCACGGCATAGGCACGCACCTCCATCGTCTGCTGATCGATACCGTGGTGCGCGTCCGCGGACAAGGCGCTGCCTTGCCCGGTTTCGAAGTACATGAGGTTGTCGCCCACCGTACCGCGCGCCAGTGATCGCACCGCGTCCAGAGCTTCGCGCAGCACGCCGAGATCCACGCCGAAACCGCGATTGGCCTTTTCGCTGCCGGCGATCGACTGAAACACCAGGTCGACCGGCGCGCCACGTTCGATCGCCTGAATCGAAGTGGTGACATGCGCCAACACGCAGGATTGCATGGGAATGTCGAAACGACGGCGCAGGGCATCCAGCATCTCCAGCAGGCGAATGCATTCGCCCAGATCGTCCGAAGCCGGGTTGACGCCGATCACCGCATCGCCCATGCCGAACAGCAGGCCGTCGAGCGTCGAGGCGGCGATGCCCATCGGATCGTCCGTCGGATGATTGGGCTGCAGTCGCGAACCGAGGCGGCCCGGCAGACCGAGCGTGGTGCGCATGCCGGTGATGACGCGACACTTCGCGCCGACCGCGATCAGATCCTGATTGCGCATCAGCTTGGACACCGCCGCCACCATTTCCGGCGTCAGGCCCGGCGCCAGGGCCATCAGCGCCTCGCTGTCCGCGGCGTAGGACAGCAACCAGTCGCGGAATTCGCCGACCGTCATCGACGCCACCGGCGCGAATGCGGTGGCGTCATGCCTGTCCATGATCAGCCGCGTGACCTCGTCGTCCTCGTAGGCGATCAGGGCTTCATGCAGAAACGTGCGCAAGGGCAGATCGGCCAGAACGCGCCGTGCCGCCACACGTTGCGCCTCGCTATCCGCAGCGATGCCGGCCAGTTCATCGCCGGAACGGCGTGGCGAGGCGCAGGCCATCACCGCCGCCAGCGAGGCGAAGTGATATCCGCTATGGCCGAAGCTTGCGTGGTATTGCGCCATGCTCGCAGTCTGCCAGCTTCCGCGCGCACACCGCATCACCACAACGGCAAACCTTTTGCAGGGGCCGGGGTCTGATGCCCATGAATCTTTCGACTGTCCAGATCGCCGGCGCGATTACCAACTTCGGCAACGCCGCGGTGCTGATCCTGCTGTCCGCGTTGATCGCCGCCTGGCTGCTGTGGTCCAGCGGTCGCCGCGCCAGCCTGCTGTGGTGCGGGGCGGTAGTGTTCTGCACCGGGATGACCGCGGTGCTCAAGACCTATTTCGCGGCCTGCCCGGTGAGCAGCTGGCAGATGCTCAGCCCCAGCGGCCACACCAGCTTCAGCACCCTGGTCTACGGAGGCGCGGCGCTGAGTCTGGCCGCGGGTCCGGACCGGCGGCGCTGGCAACGCCTGCTGCTGCTGGGCCTGGCACTGGCCTGGGCGCTGGCGATTGGCTGGTCACGTGTGGTGATCCACGCACATAGTGGTCCCGAGGTGATGCTGGGCCTGCTGATCGGCGGCGCCAGCCTGCTCGTCTACGGCGTGCTCGACACCGCGGACTCGCGGCGACGCTTCCCGCCGTTGCTGGGCGTGGGCCTGGCCATGCTGATGCTGTTTCTGGTCTCGCAGGAACGCGGCTTCAACCTGGAAAGTCTGTTCCAGAACCTGGCGCACTGGATCAATCAGCGCACACCGCTATGTCCCAGCATTCAGCCATAGAGCAGACCCACCGCGACGACGATCGACAGGCCGACAATGAGACCGGCCACCACGTCCGACAGGTAGTGCACGCGCAAGACCACGCGCGATACGCCCACGGCACCGATGATCAGGGCGGCCGCCGCCACCAGAAACCATTCGACAGACGGCCACACCTGCAGGCGCACAAACAGCAGCGCGGCGGTGCCGTACAGGCCCGTGGCCATCAGGGTATGGCTGCTCGGAAACGAGGAACCGAAATAGGCGTACTTGCTCAACTCGGGGCGCGTGCGATTGGTCAGGCGTTTGAGCCGGTCTCCCAGCCCGGCACCGACCACCGAGCCGATCAGCAGACACAAGGCCGCGCGAATGTCGCCGGCCAGCCAGAACAGCACCGCGAACAGCGGCGTGAAAAACCACACCAGCGTCGATGAACCGAGCGCCGAAACGTCCATCGCCGTAGCATCGAAACGCAGCGACTGCAGGCGCTCAGAAAACGCATGCCCATAGCCCGGTGCGCCGGAAAAGCGCCCGCGTCGGCGCAGGCGTCCGGCCCACAGCCAGACCAGCAGCGAAGCCGCCAACGGCAGGCAGACAGCGATCAGCAAACGCAGATGGTCTTCGGTCATGCCGCTATGCCTCCCTGGCACTTGAACTTGACAGGATTATCGACAAGAACAGCCGATCAGGGCATGAACGCGCCAACTTCGAAACGCCTTGGACAGTACGGTTGTGCCGCCGACCAGCGTCGCCCTCGCCCCTTGACGTGAATCACGCGCGGCGTGATGCCGACCTCCCCTCGCCCGCTCACGGCAAGGGGAGGACCGCCCGCGGAGCGGGTGGTGGGGAGAGCGTGGCCGTGCCCTGCGCCGGATTCATTTTTCGGGGTTCCTTTGCTGGCATGGCCCGTTAGAGCCGTGGATCTACGCGCCCACTCCTGCAATGCCCGATTCTATGACAGCATTCTGAAGCACCACCCCGTAGAGCTCGTAAAAGCGTGCCTTCACGGCCGACAGATCACTGTCTTTTATGACCTTCATGTCGTCGGGCAGATCAAGCGCGACTCGCTTGTTGCGCTACAAGCTTCGCTCCTGATGCAGGTATCGGGGCGGATCCGCGGCAAAGATTCGCACCACAAGGTTATTCAGAACCTCTGCCCTGCATTTTCCGAGAAAACACCGGGTAAATACGCCGTATCCGTCCGCATTGACCGACGAGTTGGGTTCCACGGCGTCCGCAATAGGTTCAATGACGATAAACGCAAAAACGCCGTACTTGCTGGCGAGCTGACGAAACGCGGGCTCAAGCCCCGCATGCATTGAGGCTGCCGTCCATCCCGTGGACACGGTCGCGCCACCATCCAGCGGAAGGGGATCGTCAATTCTTACAGCGGTCGCATGGCCCTCGAACAACATCGACAACTTCGACATCGTCAATGTCTCCAGGCCCCAGTCCTGACTGATCGACTGCTCAAAGTTGTTGAAGACAGTCGATCCCACATGGACATGCTTGGCTTGAGGATCCGTCAGGAAGATCACGCCGACCCGGCCATGCTCGGTTGGCTCAAAGCGCTGTCCGGGCGCCTGCCGCGGTGGCGCCACGCAGGCCGCCAAGCTGGCGGCTCCAAGCAATAAACACGCGAGAACCGTCCCTTTCATAAACACCTCTTGCGAGTGCTGCTTCCAGGCACCATACACGTCAAGCTCGCGGGCACCAATCGCCGGCTCGAAGCGTCTGTGTCACGAAGAGCCGACTCGCTTCGATCTCCAGATAGTCGAGGATGTTCTCGGCCGCCTACCGGCCTTCGTAGACGGCGGCCACGACCAGATCCGAGTCCGCGCGCACCCCGTCCCGAACAGTTGTCGCCCTGGCAACAGGGTGTGCGGCGTCAGACGCCGAGATAGTCGCAGATGCCCTCGGCGGCCTGCCGGCCTTCATAGACGGCAGTCACGACCAGATCCGAGCCGCGCACCCCGTCTTCTCGAACAGTTGTCGCCCTGGCGACAGGGTGTGCGGCGTCAGACGCCGAGATAGTCGCAGATGCCCTCGGCCGCCTGCCGGCCTTCGTAGACGGCGGTCACGACCAGATCCGAGCCGCGCACCATGTCGCCGCCGGCGAAGATCTTGGGGTTCTTGGTCTGGAACAGGTGCTTGGACAGGGCCGCGCCGTTGACGCGTACGCGGCCGTCCTCATGCAGGTCGATCTGGTGGCCGCCGAACCATTCGGCTGGGCTCGGGCGGAATCCGAAGGCGATGATCACGCGATCCGCCGGAATGATTTCCTCGGAGCCGGGAACGATTTCGGGACGACGGCGACCACGGGCATCCGGCGGGCCGAGACGCGTGGTCGCGAGCTTGACGCCTTCGACCCGGTCCTTGCCGACGATTTCGATCGGCTGCCGGTTCCATTGGAACTCCACGCCTTCTTCCTTGGCGTTGGCGACTTCGCGACGCGAACCGGGCATGTTGGCCTCGTCGCGGCGATAGGCGCAGATCACGCTTTCGGCGCCCTGGCGGATCGAGGTGCGATTGCAGTCCATCGCGGTGTCGCCGCCACCGAGCACCACCACGTTCTGGCCCTTGACGTCGTAACCCATGCCGGCCACGTCTTCGTAGTTCAGCAGACGGTTGGCATTGGCGATCAGGAACGGCAGCGCCTCGAACACGCCCGGCAGGTCCTCGCCCGGAAAGCCGCCGCGCATGTAGGTGTAGGTACCCATGCCGAGGAACACGGCGTCGTACTCTTCGAGCAGCGATTCGAACGTGATGTCCTTGCCGATCTCGGTGTTGAGCCGGAACTCGACACCCATGCCTTCGAGGATCTGGCGGCGCGTGCGGATCACATCCTTTTCGAGCTTGAACGGCGGAATGCCGAAGGTCAGCAGGCCGCCGATTTCGGGGTACTTGTCGAACACCACCGGGCGCACGCCGTTGCGGATCAGCACGTCCGCACAGCCCAGGCCGGCCGGGCCGGCGCCGATCACGGCGACGCGCTTCTTGGTCCACTTGACCTTGGACATGTCGGGGCGCCAGCCCTGCTTGAAGGCTTCGTCCGAAATGTACTTTTCGATGCTGCCGATGGTGACGGCGCCGAAGCCGTCGTTGAGCGTGCAGTCGCCTTCGCACAAGCGGTCCTGCGGGCAGACGCGGCCGCAGACCTCGGGCAGGGAATTGGTCTGGTGCGACAGCTCCGCCGCCTCGAACAGATTGCCTTCCTCGATCAGCTTGAGCCAGTTCGGGATGTAGTTGTGCACCGGGCACTTCCACTCGCAGTACGGATTGCCGCAGGCCAGGCAACGCCCGGACTGGGCCTTGGCCTGCTCCGGCTGGAACTGCCCGTAGATCTCACGGAAGTCGTGAATGCGCACTTCCACCGGCAGCTTTTTCGGATCCTGCCGCGGCGTGTCGAGAAACTGGTTTGCGTTTTTGGCGCCCATGGCTGTATGGCTCTAGGTCGGGTGACGGGGGCGGCTCAAGCGGCCGCCCGCACTGAATCGATGAGCGTCCCGATTTCCGCCGCCCGTGGCTTGACCAGCCAGAAGCGGCCGACAAAATCGGCCCAGTCGCTGAGAATCTGCTGCGCCCAACGCGACCCGGTCACCGTGGCGTAGTCGGCGATCATCGCGCGCAGGTAGTGCTCGTGCGCCTCCATCGACTCCGACACCACGCGATGGATGTCGATCAGCTCGTGGTTGTAGCGATCGACGAAGTTGCGCTTCTCGTCGAGCACATAGGCAAAGCCGCCGGTCATGCCGGCACCGAAGTTGACGCCGGTACGGCCCAGCACCACGACCACGCCGCCGGTCATGTATTCGCAGCCATGATCGCCCACACCTTCGACCACGGCGTGCGCGCCGGAGTTGCGCACCGCGAAGCGCTCGCCGGCCAGACCCGCCGCATACAAGGTGCCGCCGGTGGCGCCGTACAGGCAGGTGTTGCCGATGATCACGGCATCCCGGGTGTCGTAGCGCGAATCCTTGGGCGGACGGATCATGATGCGGCCGCCGGTCATGCCCTTGCCGACGAAATCGTTGGCGTCGCCGTCGAGTTCGATGTGCAGGCCACCCGCGTTCCATACGCCGAGACTCTGCCCGGCCGTACCCTTGAGCTTGAGCGTGATCGGCTTGTCGCTCATGCCGAGATTGCCGTGACGGCGTGCGATCTCACCGGACAGGCGCGCCCCGATCGAACGGTGGCGGTTCTGCACGGTGTAGTGGAACATGCCGCCGGTCTTGTGCTCGATTGCCGGCAGCGTGTCCTGCGTCATCGCCTCGGCCAGCTCGCCCTTGTCGAAGGGCTCGTTGTTGAACATGCAGTAGTGCGCGCTGTCCAGCGTCATGCCGGCCGATTCGAGAATCGGCGACAGATCCAGACCGCGCGCCTTGCCGGACTTCGCTTCGACGATCTTCAGCAGATCGGTGCGGCCGATCAGTTCCGCGATCGAACGCACACCGAGCTGCGCCAGACGCTCACGCGTTTCCTGGGCGATGAAGCGGAAGTAGTTGGCGACCATTTCCGGCAGGCCGATGAAATGGTTGAGACGCAGCACGCTGTTCTGCGTGGCGACGCCGGTGGCGCAGTTGTTGAGATGGCAGATGCGCAGGTACTTGCAGCCCAGCGCCACCATCGGCGCGGTGCCGAAGCCGAAGCTCTCGGCGCCGAGGATCGCGGCCTTGACCACGTCCAGACCGGTCTTGAGACCGCCGTCGGTCTGCACCCGCACTTTGTCGCGCAGATTGTTCATGCGCAGCGTCTGGTGGGTTTCGGACAGGCCCAGTTCCCACGGCGTGCCGGCGTACTTGACCGAGGTCAGCGGGCTGGCGCCTGTGCCACCGTCATAGCCGGAGATCGTGATCAGGTCGGCATAGGCCTTGGCCACGCCGGCCGCGATCGTGCCGACACCGGGGCCGGACACCAGCTTGACCGAGACCAGTGCCTTGGGGTTGACCTGCTTGAGGTCGAAGATCAGCTGCGCCAGATCCTCGATCGAGTAGATGTCGTGATGCGGCGGCGGGCTGATCAGCGCAACGCCGGGCTTGGAATAGCGCAGCGTGGCGATCATGTCGTTGACCTTGTCGCCCGGCAGCTGTCCGCCTTCGCCCGGCTTGGCGCCCTGCGCGACCTTGATCTGCAGCACCTCGGCATTGACCAGATAGGCCGGCGTGACGCCGAAGCGGCCGCTCGCCACCTGCTTGATCTTGGACATCTTGTCGGTGCCGTAGCGCGCCGGGTCTTCGCCGCCTTCGCCGGAATTGCTGCGGCCGCCGAGGCGGTTCATCGCCATCGCCAGCGCCTCGTGCGCCTCCGGCGACAGCGCGCCCAGCGACATGCCGGCCGAATCGAAACGCCGCAGGATCGCCTCCACCGGCTCGACGTCCTCGATCGGGATCGGATGGTCGGTATTGATGCGGAACAGATCGCGAATCGTCGCCACCGGGCGTTCGTTCACGGCCGCCGCGTAGACCTGATAGTCCTCGTAGCGCCCGCTCTTGACGGCGCGCTGCAGGGTACCGATCACATCCGGGTTGTAGGCATGATATTCGCCGCCGTGCACGTACTTGTGCAAGCCGCCCTGTTCGATCGGCTTGCGTGCGCTCCAGGCCAGCTCGGCGAGACTGTCCTGCTCGGCTTGCAGATCATCGAAGCGTGAGCCCTGGATCCGCGACACCGTGCCTTCGAAACACAGGCCCACGATGTCCTGGTGCAGGCCGACGATCTCGAACAGCTGCGCGCCGCGATAGCTGGAGATCGTCGAAATCCCCATCTTCGAGATGATCTTGTACAGACCCTTGTTGATGCCCTTGCGATAGCTCTGCGCCATCTGCTCGGCCGGCTTGTTCTTGACCTGGCCGGCGCGTGCCATTTCGTAGAGCGAGGCATAGGCCAGATACGGGTAGATCACCGAGGCGCCATAGCCGATCAGGCAGGCGAAGTGGTGTGGATCGCGCGCGGTCGCGGTCTCGACGACGATGTTGCAGTCGCAACGCAACCCTTCCTTCACCAGCCGGTTGTTGACCGCACCGACCGCCATCAGTGCATGAATCGGCAGGCGTCCGCGCTCGATCGCACGATCCGACAGCACGATCACCACCTTGCCGTTCCGCACCGCCGCCACGGTTTCCTCGCACACCGCCTCCAGCGCTGCCTTGAGTCCGAGCGCCGGGTCATAGTTGAGGTCGATGACCTGCTGCGCATAGGCCGGATCGCTCTCGCCGATTGCGTTGAGCGCGCGGAACTTGGCTTCCGACAGCACCGGTGAATCCATCAGCAAGCGCGCGCAACGTGCCGGAGAATCTTCGAACATGCCGCGTTCGGCGCCCAACTGGCATTCCAGCGACATCACGATCTGTTCGCGCAGCGGATCGATCGGCGGATTGGTGACCTGGGCAAACATCTGCCGGAAATAGTCGTAGACCGACCGTACCTTGTCGGACAGCACCGCGAACGGCGTGTCATCGCCCATCGAGCCGATCGCCTCGGTGCCGGCCTCGGCCAACGGGCGCAACACCTGATCGCGCTCCTCGAAACTGAGCTGGAACATCTTGTGGTAGGTCGCCACCGAGTCCGGCGGCATGATGTCCAGCGCATTCGGGTCTTCCGACAGGTGGGCCTGCAGGCGCCGCATATTGGCCTTGAGCCACTGCTTGTACGGCTTGCGCATGGCCAGCATCTTGTCGATGTCTTCCGGACGCAGCAGCGAGCCGGTTTCGGTGTCCACCGCCAGAATCTCGCCGGGACGCAGGCGTCCCTTCTCCACGACCTCGGAGGCCTTGTAGTCGTTGACGCCGATTTCGGAAGCCAGCGTGATGTGCCGGTCCGCGGTGATCACGTAGCGCGCCGGACGCAGGCCGTTGCGATCCAGGCAGCAGGCCGCGTAGCGGCCATCGGTCAGCACCACGCCGGCCGGACCGTCCCAGGGCTCCATGTTCACGGAATTGTATTCGTAGAAGGCGCGCACGTCGGGATCCAGGTCCTCGACGTTCTGCCAGGCCGGCGGGATCATCGTGCGCAGCGCCGCGAAGATGTCCATGCCACCCGCCAGCAACACCTCCAGCATGTTGTCCAGGCTCTGCGAATCCGAGCCGCGCATGTTCACCAGCGGCGTGATTTCCTCGATGTCCGGAATCTCGGCGCACTCGAACTTCTTGGCGCGCGCCATCGCCCACTTGCGGTTGCCGGAAATCGTGTTGATCTCGCCGTTGTGCGCGAGATAGCGGAACGGGTGGCACAGCGGCCACTGCGGCAGGGTGTTGGTCGAGAAACGCTGATGGAACACGCACATCGAGGTTTCGAGCGCCGGGTCCGCCAGGTCCGGATAGAAATCCGCCAGAAACTCCGGCATCACCAGGCCCTTGTAGACGATCACGCGGCACGACAGCGTGGTCACATAGAACTCGGTGTCGCCTTCGGCGGCCAGGATTTTCTCGGCACGGCGACGCGCCTTGAACAGCTTGAGCTCGAACGCGAACTTGTGCGTCCCCTCGGGCGCCGTGATGAAGACCTGTTCGATCTTCGGCTGGGTTTTCAAGGCCTCTTCGCCGAGCGCCGATTCCTCGGTGGGCACTTCGCGATAGCCAGCCACGCTGAGGTCGTGAAACTCCAGCGCCTCGTTGAAAACGGTCCGTGCATGTTCGCGCCGGGATTCGTCGCGCGAAAAGAAGACATTGCCGGCACAGTAATCCTGCGGCAACTCGATGCCGAGCTTGGCCGCCTCACGACGCAGAAACGGATCGGGCTTCTTCATCAGCAGCCCGCAACCATCACCGGTCTTGCCGTCGGCCGCCACCGCGCCGCGATGGGTCATACGCTGCAGGGCGATGATCGCCGACTGCACCAGCTTGTGGCTGGCCTGATCGTCCATGTGTGCGATCAGGCCGAAACCGCAGCTGTCCCTCTCGAATTCCGGCTGATAAAGACCGAAAGGCTGGCGCTCAAACATTGGTGGCTCCGGTAGAGGCCTCTCGCGGATCACTCCGCGTGGCTGGCTCCCAATTCAATACGGCACGACGGCACGCAATCATCCCCGCGAAAACAAGCTGATACGCCACGGGCCGGCCAAGTTACGCCGCCGCCTGACGCGATGCAAACAGCAAGCCCGAAATGCCGGGCCGCGACCCACAAATCAAAATAAATTCATATGTTTACAGACAAACAATATAGCCATTAAGATAGCCATCTTGTTCGTACCCGGACCCTCACGCCGATGAAAACCATCAGCATCGCCGACGCCAGAAATCGCTTCACGGCGCTGATCCGCGAAGCGGAGCGCGGCACGCCGGTGCAGCTTTCACGGCGTGGAACGACCGTAGCGGTTCTGCTGAGCGCCGGCGACTATCAGCGCCTGCAGGCGGCAGCCGCCAACGCCAGCGACTTCGCGGCCTGGGCGCAGGCCTGGCGACAGCGCCTGCCCACCGGCTTCGAGGGTGTGACACCGGAAGAAGTGGCGCGCTGGCGCGAGGACTGAAATCTTGGAAGCGACCCGCTACCTGCTGGACATGGCGGTGATGGCCGAGCTGACGCGGCCCAACGGCAACCGGCGCGTGTTCACCTTGTTCGCGCAGCGCCAATCGATCAGCGCCTTGGCGGCGCCGGTGGTGTTCAAGTTGCTGCAGGGCGTGGATACGCTGCCCGAAGGGCAACGACGCACGCAGTTGGCCGGATTTGTCGCCGAACTATTGCGCAGCGGCCCCCCGGTGCTGCCGTTCGACCGCGAGGCTGCGCTGTGGCTGGCCCGCGAAACACCGCGGCGACGACGCCTGGGGCGGCCCTGGAGCGTCATGGAGGGCCAGCTCGCGGCGATCGCCGGCGCGCGCGAACTGACCCTGGTAACGCGCGTGCCAGCGGTCTTCGCCGGCACCGGGCAACTCGTGACCGAGGACTGGTTCCGGCCCTGAACACAGCCGCGCCGGCGGCACCGCGCGCAGAATCTGGCAGGATCGTGCCAGTGTGGAAATAAGCAAGAGAGGCCCACAAATGACTGGAGTGTCCACCGAAACCCTGTTTCCGCTGCTGTCCGCATGGCTGGTCGGCAGCCTGATCGGCCTGGAGCGCAGCTTCCGCGGACGACCTGCCGGCTTCCGCACGCACGCATTGGTGGCGGTATCGTCCGCGATGCTGATGCTCGTCACCACTCAGCAGCTGCGCTGGCTCGGCGGACTTCCCGAGGACATGCTACGCACCGACCCTGCCCGAATGGCTCAGGGCATCATGACCGGCATCGGCTTTCTCGGCGCCGGCGTGATCTTCAAGGAAGGCATCAATGTCCGTGGACTGACCACGGCGGCTTCGATCTGGGCGACGGCGGCAATCGGCGTTCTGCTGGGGGTCGGCTTGTATTGGGCGGGCATCATCGCCGCGGCGATCACCTTAGGAACACTGTCACTGTTCCATCTGGTGGAAAGCCGCCTGCCAACCCAGAGCTACGCGCACCTGACGCTACGTTTCGCGCGTGAGCACGTACCACCCGAACATGGACTGCGTGAACTGTTGAAGGAACTGGGCTATCAGGTCAGCGACATCGGCTATCGGATGACCGACAACGGCGAGCATTTCGAATACCGGATGGTGGTGCACACCCTGAGTCGCAGCAACGGGCCAGGTCTGGTGGAACGACTCAATGGGCTGCCGGAACTGCGTGAGTACCGCATGTCACGCACCGGTTACTAGGATCGCGACACGGAGGCTTCGAAACAAGCTGTAGCCCGCTAGGGTCTTCGGATATGGAACAACGGACCCTAACGGCCATGCCGGCGGAGGCACCCCGGAAAGTGAATCCTGTGCCAGGCAGGCCGCCCTCTCCCCACCACCCGCTCCGCGGGCGGTCCTCCCCTCTCCCACGTCGTGGGCGAGGGGCAGCGGACTCGCTGCGCGAGATTCACGTTAACG
>JAHZLQ010000051.1 GCA_022599775.1 Gammaproteobacteria bacterium | reverse complement strand
TCGACATTCCGCGCCATTCGAGGATCAATCGCGGCAGTTCGTGCTCGTTCGCAAGCTGATCGAGCACATCTTCGGCGGTGGACGGTTGTCCCTTGGGGGTCCGGCCCAATACCGGCAACTGCAACTTGTCGTAGAGAATCGTCTGCAGCTGCGCCGGCGAACCCAGATTGAACTCGGTGTCTGCCGCCTTCCAGGCCTGTGCCTGCAATTCGTTCATGCGGTCGCCGAACTCGGCGCTGATCCGGGCCAGCAGGGTCGTGTCGATCTTGACGCCGGCGCGCTCAATCCGCGCCAGCACCGGTACCAGCGGCATCTCGATGTCGTGAAACACCGGCAACAGCGATTCGATTTTCTCGAGCTGCGGATACAGCGCCTGATGCAGCCGCAGCGTGATGTCCGCATCCTCGGCCGCGTATTCGGTGGCCTTGTCGAGCGCCACCTGATTGAACGTGAGCTGGCCCTTGCCCTTGCCGGCGACGTCGGTGAACGAAATCGTCTTGTGACCAAGGTGCTGCTGGGCCATGGAATCCATGTCGTGTCGCCAGTTGGCGGCGTCGAGCACATAGGACTCCAACATGGTGTCGTAGCCGATGCCGGCGACCTCGATTCCGTAGCGCGCCAGCACGTTGACGTCGTACTTGAGATGCTGTCCCAGCTTGGGTTTGCCGGGGTCTTCAAGCATCGGCTTGACCGCGGCGACAACCTCACCGAGCGGTAACTGCTCCGGCGCGCCAAGATAATCGTGCGTCAAAGGCACATACCAGGCTTCGCCCGGCCTGGTCGCGAACGACAACCCGACCAATCCGGCACGCATCGCGTCAAGGGCATCGGTTTCGGTGTCGAAGCAGATCAGCTCGGCGCTGGCGAGCGCTTCGCACAGTTCGCGGAGCTGCTCGCGTGTCGCCACCATGCGGTAATCGACCGGCGCCGCTGCGCTGGCCACCGGTTCCGGCGCGGGCACTGCGCCGCCGCGGTCGCCCAGCTCTTCCAGCCAGCGCGTGAAACCCATGCGCTGGTAGAACTCGGCGAGCTTGGCGTTATCGGCCTTGCCCGGCTGCAGCGCATCCAGTTCCAGCGGCAGCGGGATATCGGTGCGGATCGTCGCCAGATCGTGCGACAGCGGCAGCACATTCAGCGCGGCGCGCAGTTTCTCGCCGATCTTGCCCTTGATCTCGTCGGCATGGGCGACCAGCGCATCCAGCGACCCGTATTCATTGAGCCATTTGGCCGCGGTCTTGGGGCCGCAGCCGGGCACGCCGGGGATGTTGTCGCTGGTATCACCCACCAGCGCCAGATAATCGACGATGCACTCCGGCGGCACGCCGAAACGCTCGATCACCGCTTCGCGGTCCAAGGTGCGGTTCTTCATGGTGTCCAGCAGCTTGATCTGTGGCGATACCAGCTGCGCCAGATCCTTGTCGCCAGTGACGATCACCACCTCCTCGCCAGCCGCCACCGCCTTCATCGCCAGGGTCCCGATCACGTCGTCGGCTTCGATCCCGTCGATCTGCAGGACCGGCATCGCCATCGCCTCGAGCAATTCGCGAATTGCCGGAAACTGAATGCTCAGATCTTCGGGCGTCGCGTCCCGCGTGGCCTTGTACTCGGCGTAGATTTCATGCCGGAAGGTCTTGCCACGCGGATCGAACACCACCGCGATGCGTTGCGGCGAATAGTCCTTGTACAGGCGGCGCAGCATGTTGCCGAGACCGTAGACCGCGCCGGTCGGCTGTCCCAGCGCATTGGCCAGCGGCGGCAGCGCGTGAAACGCGCGATACAGCCAGTTCGATCCGTCGATCAGGACCAGCGGCTTGATGACGGGCTCGCTCACAGCGGCAACATCGCCTCACCGCGCACCAGATCGTCGTAGGTCTCGCGGGCACGCACCAGATGCACCGCAGCCCCGTCGACCATGACCTCGGCTGCGCGTGGACGGCTGTTGTAGTTGGACGCCATCGTGAAGCCGTAGGCGCCGGCGGTACGCACCGCCAGCAGATCTCCGGGCGACACCGCCAGTTCGCGATCATGGCCCAGCCAGTCGCCGGACTCGCAGACCGGGCCGACCACATCATAGGTCCGCGACTCCAGGTCACTGCGCTGGCGCACCGGCACGATCGCCTGCCAGGCATCATAGAGCGCCGGCCGGATCAGATCGTTCATCGCCGCGTCGACGATGCAGAAATGCTTGTTGCCGGCCGGCTTGAGGTACTCCACGCGCGTCAGCAGCACGCCGGCGTTACCGGCGATGGCGCGGCCTGGCTCCATCATCACTTCCAGGCCGGTGGCTTCCAGTTTCGGCCGGATCGCGGCGGCCAGCGCCGCCGGATCTGGTGGATTCTCGTCGCGATAGCGCACGCCCAGACCGCCGCCCACGTCGATATGACGCAGCGTGATGCCCTGCGCCTTGAGGCGCTCGACCAAGGCCAGCAGACGGTCCAGCGCATCCATAAACGGGGAAAGATCGAGCAGCTGCGAGCCGATATGACAACCGACACCGACCACTTCCACGCCTGGCAGTTCGGTCGCCTGCAGATAGAGCCGCTCGGCGCTGGCGATGTCCACACCGAACTTGTTCTCCTTGAGTCCGGTGGAAATATACGGGTGAGTCTTGGGATCGACGTCCGGATTCACGCGGAACGACACCGGCGCGCGCTTGTTCATCGCCACCGCCACACGGTTGAGCCGCTCCAGTTCCGCTTCGGACTCCACATTGAAGCAGCGGATGCCGACCGTGAGCGCCTGCCGCATCTCGGTTTCGGTCTTGCCGACACCCGAGAAAACGATACGCCTTGCCGGCGCGCCAGCGCGCATGACGCGATCCAGCTCGCCGCCGGACACGATGTCGAAACCGGCACCGAGCCGTTCCAGTATCTGCAGCACGGCAAGATTGGAATTGGCCTTGACCGCATAGCAGATCAAATGCGGCATTCCCGCCAGCGCCTGATCGAAAGCCTGGAAGTGCCGACTCAGGGTGGCGCGCGAATAGACGAAGCTGGGCGTGCCATGGACGCGCGCAATCTCGCTGAGGGCGACGTCCTCGGCGCACAGCGTGCCGTCGCGGTATTCGAAGTGGTCCACGGGCTTATTCCTTGCCGGCTGTGTCGGGTTCTGAATCGGATGCGGCCGGCGCAGTGCCAGCGTCACCCTCGGACGAATCGAGCGTTTCGGACGCCTCGTCCGGCGTCGCTGCCTCTTCGTCCTCGTCCTCGGCCTGGTTCGCCGGCTTGGCGATCGGGGCGGCCTGCGCGGCCTCGCGGGAGTCTTCCGGAATCCCCACCAAATCGGATTTCTGGTCGGGCAGGTACAGACTGCCGGTCTGGCCGCAGGCGCACAGCGCGGCGAGCATCGGCAGGCACAGCAAGGCAGGCAATCGCTTGAACATCAGTCTTCGCAGGCGGCGTCGGGTAATCGGAGGCTTGTCAGGCATCGCAATGCGGCATTCTACCCGTGTCCTTGCCCGCAACCGACCCGACGAGCCACCGATGAGCCACAGCCTGAAAATCCGCCAGACCGACGACTGCGTCTACGCCGAACCGGATGCAGCACCCAGCGCGGCCGTCATCTGGCTGCACGGCCTGGGCGCCGACGGTTTCGATTTCGTGCCGGTGGCCGAAGCCTTGGCCCTGCCCACACCACCTCGCTACCTGTTCCCGAACGCGCCGCTGCGGCCGATCACGCTCAACGGCGGGATGCCGATGCGCGGCTGGTACGACATCCTGAGCCTGGACCGCAACGGCCTGCAGGACGAAACCGGGGTGCGCGCGTCCGCTGCGCGGGTCTACGGCTTGATCCAGGCGCAGATCGAGGCCGGAATCGCTGCCGAGAGGATCATCCTGGCCGGCTTCTCGCAGGGCGGTGCGATTGCGCTGCACACGGCGCTGCGCCATCCGCTGCGACTGGGCGGTCTGCTCGCCCTGTCCACCTATCTGCCGCTGGCCGGGCAGCTCGCCTCCGAAGCCAGCGCCACCAATCGCGACCTGCCGATCCTGATGTGTCACGGCACACGCGATCCGGTCCTGCCCGCCAAGCTGGGCGAGGACAGCCGCGATGCGCTGCGTGCCATGGGCTACTCCGTACAGTGGCAGGACTACCCGATGGAGCATCAGGTCTGTCTGGAAGAGATCGAGCTGATTGGCAGCTGGTTGCGCCTGCGCCTGGACTGAACGACCGTCGGTCGGCTGCCGCGTAGGTCTTTGCGGACGATTCGCGTCAGAAGCGGATTACACGAAAACGGCGTCATCGCACGGCAACTTTGTGCGTTATCCGAAGTCCAAGCTCTGCAATCCGATGCAGCGTTTCGGCGCAGCCCTACCGCACATCGGATTGCCTTCGACGGCTCCCCACAAACCTGCACTTCGCGTTACAGTGAGATTGCAGGTGGCTGCAGCCCACGCTCTTTCTTTCGACGATCGCGAAAGGCAAATTCGGGCAAACTTTTTCGAGCAGTACGTACAGACGTGCATCGATTCTTGCACGGGTTTGCCTGAAAGCTGTCGGATTCCCGACGAGTTGCGGGCAGTCTCACCGGACTTCGTCGGGACTGATGGGCCTGAACAGGCCCTGTCTGTCAATGACGAGGTAACGGCTGATGGAAATCTTCGAGAAATTCCGCGACAACTTCCTCAAGGCACGTGACGAGGAAATGTCGCTTCAGGAATACCTGATGCTGTGCAAGGAAGACCCCCTTGCCTATGCATCGCCTGCCGAGCGCATGCTCGCAGCGATCGGCGAACCGGAATTCGTCGATACCCGCAACGATCCGCGACTGTCCCGGATTTTCTCCAACCGCGTCATCCGCCGCTATCCCGCCTTCCGCGAGTTCTACGGCATGGAAGACGTGATCCAGCAGATCGTCGCCTACTTCCGCCATGCCGCTCAGGGCCTGGAGGAACGCAAGCAGGTGCTGTATCTGCTGGGCCCGGTGGGCGGCGGCAAGTCCTCGATCGCCGAGCGCCTCAAGGTGCTGATGGAGTCCTACCCGATCTACGCGCTCAAGGGTTCGCCGATCAACGAATCGCCGCTGGGCCTGTTCCTGCCGGAGCGCGACGGCGAGATGCTGGAGAAGGAATTCGGCATCCCGCGCCGCGCCCTCAGCGGCATCGCCTCGCCCTGGGCGATCAAGCGCCTCGCCGAGTATGAAGGCGACCTGACGCGCTTCAAGGTGGTGCGCGTGCAGCCCTCGGTGCTCAAGCAGGTGGCGATCACCAAGACCGAGCCGGGCGACGAGAACAATCAGGACATTTCCTCGCTGGTCGGCAAGGTCGACATCCGCAAGCTCGAATTCTTCGGTCAGGACGACCCCGATGCCTACTCCTACTCAGGCGGGCTGTGCCTCGCCAACCAGGGATTGCTCGAATTCGTCGAAATGTTCAAGGCACCGATCAAGATGCTGCACCCCCTGCTCACGGCCACGCAGGAGGGCAATTACAAGGGTACCGAGGGTTTCTCCGCGATCCCGTTCAACGGCACCATCATGGCGCATTCGAACGAATCCGAATGGCAGACCTTCCGCAACAACAAGAACAACGAGGCCTTCCTCGACCGCGTCTACATCGTCAAGGTGCCGTACTGCCTGCAGGTGTCCGAGGAGGTCAAGATCTACAACAAGCTGCTGCAGGGCAGCACGCTGTCGAAGGCGCCCTGTGCACCCGGCACGCTGGAGATGATGGCGCAGTTCTCGGTACTGACGCGCCTCAAGGAACCCGAGAACTCGGCGATCTACTCGAAGATGCGCGTCTACGACGGCGAATCGCTCAAGGACACCGATCCGGGCGCCAAGTCGTTCCAGGAATATCGCGACTACGCCGGTGTCGACGAGGGCATGAACGGCGTGTCCACGCGTTTCGCCTTCAAGGTGCTGTCCTCGGTGTTCAACTACGACCAGGTCGAGGTCGCCGCCAATCCGGTGCACCTGATGTACGTGCTCGAACAGCGCATCCTGCGCGAACAGCTGCCCGAGGAAACCCAGCGCCGCTATCTGGAATTCATCAAGGGCTGGCTGGCGCCGCGCTACGCCGAGTTCATCGGCAAGGAAATCCAGACGGCCTATCTGGAATCGTATTCGGAATACGGTCAGAACATCTTCGACCGCTACGTCACCTTCGCCGACTACTGGATTCAGAACGAGGACTTCCGCGACCCCGAAACCGGCGAACAGTTCGACCGCGGCTCGCTCAACGGCGAACTCGAGAAGATCGAGAAGCCGGCCGGCATCGCCAACCCCAAGGATTTCCGCAACGAGATCGTGAACTTCGTGCTGCGCGCGCGCGCCGCGGCCGGCGGCAAGAACCCGCGCTGGACCAGCTACGAGAAGCTGCGTGACGTGATCGAGAAGAAGATGTTCTCGTCCACCGAGGAACTGTTGCCGGTGATTTCCTTCAACGCCAAGGCCTCGGCGGAAGACCAGCAGAAGCACAACAATTTCGTCAGCCGCATGGTGGACAAGGGCTACACCGAAAAGCAGGTGCGCCTGCTGTCCGAATGGTACCTGCGCGTTCGCAAGTCATCCTAGAGCCTTCAAACCGACAAGCCTGCCTGCCCGAACGGCAAGGAGCGCGACTTTGATGATCATCGACCGCCGGCTCAACGACCGCAACAAGAGCGCCGTCAACCGGCAGCGATTCATACGCCGCTACAAGGAACAGATTCGCAAGTCCGTCGCCGACCTCGCCGGCCGCCGCTCGATCACCGACATGGAGCAGGGCGGCGAGGTCAGCATCCCGGCACGCGACATTTCCGAGCCGAGCTTCCAGCATGGCCAGGGAGGTGACCGAGAGATCGTGCACCCCGGCAATCACCAGTTCCAGACCGGAGACCGCATCAAGCGACCCGAAGGGGAAGGCGGCGGCGGTGGCAGCGGATCCGGCGAAGGCGACGGCGAGCAAAGCCAGGACAGCTTCGAATTCACGCTGTCGCGCGACGAGTTCATGGACCTGTTCTTCGACGATCTGGAGCTGCCGGCAATGGTGCGCACCATGCTCGGCGATATCCAGGAGTTCAAATGGCGGCGTGCCGGCTACACCCCGCGCGGCGTGCCGACCAATCTGTCGGTGGTGCGCTCGCTGCAGAACGCGATGGCACGCCGGATCGCGTTGAAGAAGCCGATCGAACGCCAGATCGCCGCGCTGACCGAGGCCGGCGCGCCGGCCGAGCAGATCGAGGCACTGGAACGGCGCAAGCGCATGGTGCCGTTCATCGACGAACTGGACCTGCGCTATCGCAATCGCGTCAAGGAACCGCAGCCGATCAACCGCGCCGTGATGTTCTGCCTGATGGACGTCTCGGCCTCGATGACCGAAGACAAGAAGGACCTCGCCAAGCGCTTCTACACGCTGCTGTACCTGTTTCTGACGCGCAAGTACGAAAAGGTCGACCTGGTGTTCATCCGCCACACCGAAGACGCCGAGGAAGTCGACGAGGACCGCTTCTTCCACGACACCGGCAGTGGTGGCACCGTGGTGCTGTCTGCACTGCGGCTGATGCAGGAGATCATGGTCGAGCGCTACCCCGCCGATCAGTGGAACATCTACGGTGCACAGGTCTCGGACGGTGACGCTTTCGGCGCAGACCCGGAGAAGAGCCGGGCCTGGCTGGAAGACCTGATCCTGCCGGCCGTGCGCTACTTTGCCTACGTCGAGGTGCCGGACAACACCAACCGCCTGTCGCCACTGTCGCACGCCTACCGCCGCATCGAAGCCAGTCACATGGCGATGGCCACGGTCACCGGGCGCCACGAGGTCTACCCGGTGCTGCGCGAACTGTTCCGCAAGGAGGCCGCATGAGCACTGCGACGCTCAAGGAGCCGATTTCCACCGGCGCCGAATGGACCTTCGAGCTGCTGCAGCAGTACGACGAGGAAATCCGCGACATCGCCGTCAACGAGTTCGGGCTGGACTGCTATCCGAATCAGATCGAGGTGATCGCCTCGGAACAGATGCTGGACGCCTACGCCTCGCTCGGCCTGCCGATCAGCTACCCGCACTGGAGCTACGGCAAGGAGTTCATCAGGAACGAACAGTCGTATCGCAAGGGCATGAGCGGGCTCGCCTACGAGATCGTGATCAACTCCAATCCCTGCATCAGCTACCTGATGGAGGAGAACAGCATGCCGATGCAGGCACTGGTGATCGCGCACGCCTGCTACGGTCACAACTCCTTCTTCAAGGGCAACTACCTGTTCCGGCAATGGACCGACGCCGACGCGATCATCGACTACATGGTGTTCGCGCGGCGCTACGTCATGCAATGCGAGGAACGCTACGGTTTCACCGCCGTCGAGGACACCCTGGACTCCTGCCACGCGCTGATGCACCACGGCGTGGATCGCTACCGTCGGCCGGCGCCGCTGTCCGAGGAAGAACAGCGTATCCGCCAGCTGCAGCGCGAAGAGTTCGAATGGCAGCAGTTCGACGAAATCTGGCGCACCCTGCCAGCACGCGACAAGGAACTCGACGCCGACGCTGCGCGTAATGGGCACTTCCCGCCGGAACCGCAGGAAAACCTGCTGTACTTCATCGAGAAGCATGCGCCCAAACTCGCCTCCTGGCAGCGCGAACTGGTGCGCATCGTGCGCAAGCTGTCGCAGTACTTCTATCCGCAGGGCCTGACCAAGGTCATGAACGAGGGCTGGGCCACGTTCTGGCACTACACCCTGCTCAACCGGCTGTACGACCGTGGCCGCGTGGACGCCGGCTTCATGCTCGAATGGCTGAGTTCGCACACCAACGTCATCACCCAGCGCGGCTACGACCAGCGCGGCTACGGCGGCATGAACCCGTATGCGCTGGGCTTCGCGATGTTCACGGACATCCGCCGCATCTGCGAAAACCCCACGGACGAGGATCGCGAGTGGTTCCCGGACATCGCCGGCAGCGACTGGCGACAGACGCTGGACTTTGCGATGCGCAACTACAAGGACGAATCCTTCATCGCGCAATACCTGTCACCGCACCTGATGCGCGAATTTCATTTCTTCGCGATCGACGATTTCGAGCAGGATGCCTACCTCAGCGTGGACGCAATCCACAACGAGCAGGGCTACCGCCGCCTGCGTCAATTGCTGGCCGCGCAATACAACCGCGACGTGCAGGTTCCCGACATCCAGATCGTGCGCTACGACTACAACGGCGATCGCGCGCTGACCCTGCAACACCGCCGCTATCGGGGCCGCCCGCTGGAGGCGCACAACGGCGGCGAAGTGCTCAAGCATATCGCCCGACTTTGGGGATTCACCGTACGCCTCGAAACCCTGGACGGTGACGAGCTCATCGACACTCAGGAACTCAAGGCTCCATAGCCGCGCCGGACCTCAGGTACTCCGGCACAGCAAGGCGATTTCGAAGACTACCGGCACCGCGGAACGGTCGCTTTCGATCAGGGAGGCGGCCAGCGTGGCGCCGGGTCCGCTCCAGATTTCGGCCTCGCCACCATCATCGAGCAGCGCCATTTCATGAAGCCAGTCCGGGCCGACCCCGCCGCGCAGTTCCTCGCTGAGCCGAGTGCGATCATAGGCCGCCGGCACGCGGCGCATGGCGCATTCCAGACGACTCTCACCCGAGAGCCGCGCGCGCAGCGCCGCCTCGCGTCCGGCCAGGGCCGCTGCGTACGGGCCGGCCTGAACTAGGGGTGCGGCGCCTTCGATCGGCGGCCACGGCGGTGCAGCCGACAGCGCATACGGCAGCAACATCAGCGTCACTACAGCCAGGCAGGCTCGACTCAAGGGCTTGAACACGTCGGGCGACATCGGGCTCGGAAACGAGTGCCCAGCTTAGCCGGCGCAAACTGAACGCGGCCCTGGGGAATACCCCAGCTAGCAGCCTGTCGGACTTGGAAACGTGGGCTGTCTGCTGCGTTCTGGCGTGGTTATTTTTTGACCGCGCTGATCTGGGCAGGATTTGCCCAGCGGGACGAAAAGCGGTTTGCGGGGCATGAAAACGGACCTTTCCTTCCCTTTTTTCATCCGTTCAGGGCCGCCATCCGCTTCATGTTGAACGCCAGGCACACCAATCCCCATTCGGCTTTGACGTTCTTGATGCCCCGCACCAGGAATTGTCGGAAGCGCATCACCTGTTTGATGATGCCGAAGGTGGGTTCGACGGTGCACTTGCGCAAGCCATAGGCGGCCTTGCCTTCAGGCGTGGCCAAGCGATAGCGCATCCGCTCCAAGGCCGTGGGATTGTCCGGCAATACGGGTGGCGGCGCCAGGCGGCGAGAGAGGCAGCCCGAATGCGACTCGCGCTTCTGGGCGATCAGCGGCGTGATCTGGGCAGCCTCGCAGGCTTCGACGTTGTGCTCACTGAAGTAGCCGGTGTCGGCGGCCAGGGTAATCGGCGTGTCTTGGTCCAAACCGATCTGTAGCGGTAGGGCCCTGAGCGGATCGAGCATCGGCTCGACCTGCCGCTTGTCGTTGGGGGCCTGCACGCAGTCGTAGGCCAGGATCAGCATCGACGCGGCATCCACCGCAGCCTGGGCGTTGTAGCCCTGCACGAAGTCCGAACCCGCCGGCAGAATCCGCGATTCGGGGTCGGTGAGATTGATCTGGT
>JAHZLQ010000050.1 GCA_022599775.1 Gammaproteobacteria bacterium | reverse complement strand
TTTGCCCACCCTACGACGTCTACGGCCGGGCACCGGCGGTATCAAAGTAAGCCGCGCCAGTAGGGTGGGCAAAGCGAAGCGTGCCCACGCGTGTGTGGCAAGCTCGCCTCCGCGTGGGCACGGCCTATGGCCTTTGCCCACCCTACGACGTCTACTAGGCGCCGTCCGGCAATGCCGCGATGGCGCGGTTCCGGCCTTGCGATTTGGCCTGGTACAGACAGGCGTCTGCTTGCTTCAGCAGGTCCGCCGGGCTGCGCTCGGGGCCGGGGATTTCGGATGCGACGCCTGCGCTGACCGTGACCACGGACGCCGTGGTGGACAGCTCATGAGGGAGCCCGGCTTCCTGGACGGCACGACACAGGGACGATGCGATCTGCAGCGCCTCGCTCAGTGCGATACCCGGCAGTAGGCACGCGAATTCCTCGCCGCCGAAACGCGTTGCCAGCTCGCGTGGGCGACGCAGCGAGGATTTGAGTGTTGTGGCCACGGCCTGGAGCGTGGCGTCGCCGGCCTGATGTCCGTAGTGATCGTTGTAGGCCTTGAAATGATCGACGTCGATCAGGATCAGGCCCAGCGGCACATCATGTCTGCGGCCGAAATTCCATTCCTGGTCGCAAGCTTCGTCGAAGCGGCGGCGGTTGGCGATTCCTGTCAGGCCGTCCACGAAGGCGAGGCCACGCAGTTGGTCGGTCAGTGCCTTGAGTTTGAGTTGTGTCTTGACGCGTGCTTTGACGACCGGGGGACTGATCGGCTTGGAAATGAAGTCCACCGCGCCCACCTCAAGCCCGGCGGCCTCCTCATCCGGTGCGTTCTGGCCAGTGACGAAAATCACGGGGATCGCGCGAGTGGCCGGGCTTGCCTTGAGTCGGCGGCAGACTTCCAGACCGTCCATTTCCGGCATCACCACATCGAGCAGAATCAGATCCGGCGACTCGCGCTCGCAGACGCCCAGGGCCTGTTGGCCGTCAGTGGCCATGAAGATTTCGAAGTCGTCCTGAAACAGCTGATAGAGAATCTGGATATTGATCGGCTGATCGTCGACCAGCAGCAGGCGCGGGCGCAGGGTGGGCAATTCCGGTTCGTTCGAAGTGGTCATTGGTCGAGCTTCTGTTGAATGTCGCGACACGCTTCGAGTGCGCCTGCGAAGTCCAGGCTTGCCATTGCCTCGCCCAGGCGCCGCCCCGGCTCAGGCGCGATTGCCAGGATGCCGGATTCCAAGGCCTGGGCGGCGCTGATTGCCCGCATGTTGTTTTCTGCCAGCAGCTTCATGAGTGTGTCGAGCTCGGAGGCGGAAACCGCTCGCGAAGTCGGCTGGCTCATTGCCGCGGGATGATCAGGCGGTGCCAGAGCATCGGCCTGAGTTCGCAGCGCCTGCCGTGCTTCGTTCAAGGCATCCTCCAGCTCGCCGAATGTTGATGCAAGGCCTGATAGACCATGGTGTTGATTGATGCTGGCCTCCAGCGAGGCGGCGAGCGCGGCCAAGCGCTGAGCGCCCAGTGTTGCCGCCACACCCTTGAGCGCATGCAGGATCTGGGCGGCACCGACGCCATTCCCCGATTGAACGAGGGCCCGCAGTCGTGAGGGCGTTTCGGCTTGTTGCTCGACGAATGCCCGGCTCTCACGCACGAACAGATCGCGTCGTCCACCGAGGCGCTCAAGGGCTCGTTTGAAATCGAAGCCGCTGGTGCCGGTGTCGGGAGCGCTTTCCGAAGATTGCGGCGCTTGTGCCGCGGCGTCGGCGGGCCCGCGCCAATGAAATCGCAGTACCGAAACCAGGTCGTCGATATGAAACGGTTTGCCGACGTGGTCGTTCATGCCGGCGGCAAGGCAGTCCGCGCGGTCGGAGGGCAGGGCATTGGCGGTCATCGCGATGATCGGCAAGCGGTCCAGCGCCAGTTCCTCGCGGATGCGTCGCGTTGCGCCATAGCCGTCGAGTTCGGGCATCTGGATATCCATCAGCACCACGTCGATCGTCGCGTCCACCCGACGCAGCACTTCGATGCATTCCAGGCCATTGTTGGCCACGGTGACGACCGCGCCCTCCGACCCCAGCAGTTCGCGGGCGACCTGCTGGTTAGTGGCATTGTCTTCGGCCAGCAGGATATGCATGCCCTGCAGCCGATGTGTACTGGATACGCCCTGTCCAGTCTCCTGCCAGACGCGTCCCAGGCCCGCGCTTGCGTCCGCGACGGCGTCAAACAGCATTGATGCCGTAATCGGTTTGACGAGCATTCCGTCCAGCGCTGCGCGTTCGTGGCCCAGGCGCTGTGCCAAGGCGTCGCGGCCATAGGCCGTCGCCATGATGATCAATGGGGGACCGGCCGCACCGGCGCGGCGCTCATTGATCCGCTCGCTGAGCGTCCAGCCGTCCATGTTCGGCATGCGCCAGTCGATGAAGATGACGTCGTAGTTGTCCTTGCCGGCGGTCATGGCTTCGAGGATAGCCAAGGCTTCAACGCCATCCTTGGCGGTATCGGCGGTCCAACCGAAGGATTCGGCGATGGCGGCGAGAATCTCGCGCGCGCTGCTGTTGTCGTCGACGATCAACACGCGCAGCTTGTGCAGGTTGCACGCCTTCCGAACGGTGGCCGGAGCGGCCGGTGCTTCGTCCGGGGCCGGCGCCAGGCTGATCTGAAACTGGAAGATGCTGCCGACACCGGCCTGGCTTTCGACATTGACCGTCCCGCCCATCATGTTCACCAGCTTCTGGGTGATCGCCAGACCCAGTCCGGTGCCGCCGAAGCGCCGCGCGACCGAGCTTTCGGCCTGTTCGAAACTGTCGAAGATGCGCCCGACCTGGTCTTCGGTCATGCCGATGCCGGTGTCGCGGATGCGGAATTCCAGGTCGAGACCCGTCGCCGTTGTCCGTAGCAGCGATGCGCTCAGGACCACCTCGCCCTCGGTGGTGAACTTGACCGCGTTGCCCGCCAGATTGAGCAGGATCTGCTGCAGCCGCAAGGCATCGCCGACCAGCCCGTTGGGGATCTTCGGATCAATATCGAACAGGATTTCGACTTCCTTCTGGCCGACATTGGCGGACAGGATCACCCCGACTTCGCGCAGCAAGTCGTCCAGCTGGAATGGGTGTGGGTCCAGGGTGAGCTTGTTGGCCTCGATCTTCGAAATGTCGAGGATGTCATTGAGGATGCCCAACAGCGTTTGCGCTGCGGATTCGGCCTTGGCCGAATAGTCTTGCTGGGTGAAGTCCAGCGGAGTGCGGCGCAGCAGCTGCAGCATGCCCAGCACCGCGTTCATCGGTGTCCGGATTTCGTGGCTCATGTTGGCCAGGAACTGGCTTTTCGCCTGATTGGCCGATTCGGCCGCGGCGCGAGCCTCATTCAGCGCCTGCTCGCGCTCGCGGAATTCGGTCTGGTCGATGGCGATACCGAGGTAGCCAACCAGCTTGTGTTGCTCGTCACGCAGGGAGCTGATGTGCAGGCGTACCGGAAGCGTGGAGCCGTCCCTGCGCACGTAGGTCCATTCGCTTTCGACCGCGGGTTCCTCACGCGCCCTGGCCACGACCAGTTCGAACCCGTTCTCAGGGGGGACACCGTCGCCGACTTTTTCCAGCCGTTGTGCGATTTCGTTGGCATCATGAAACAGCAGCGCGGATCGCCGGCCGACCACGTCATTCTCCCGGTAGCCCAACATCGATTCGGCGGCGGGATTGAACAGAGTGATTGTGCCGGCGGCATCCATCGCGAAGATGGCATAACCCGCGTTGACCAGAATTGCCCGCTGCAGAGCCGATGTGGCCTCCAGTTCGGCGGTGCGCTCTCGCACCTGCGATTCCAGATTGGCATTGAGCTGCAGGATTTCCGCCTGCGCGGCTTTCTGGTCGCTGATGTCCCGCAGTATCGCCGCGACGCCCAGGATATTGTTCTGGTCTCCGCGAATCGGTGACAGCGTAGCCGCAACGTCGATCAGGTGTCCGTCCTTGTGTCGGCGCCGGGTTTCGAAGCGCGTGGCGCTGCCTCCCTCGATGATGCGCATCAGTTCCCTGGTCTCCGAGATCGGAGCCTCGTCGGGCGCGATCAGGGACTGAATGGGGCGGCCGGTGGCCTCGTACTGCGAGTAGCCGAACAGTCGTTCGGCGGCTTGATTCCAGTTGGACACTGTTCCGAACGGATCGAGTCCGATGATGGCGTCGTGCGAGTTGTCGACTATGGCAGCCAGCCGCAGGCGTTCACGGCGGGCCTGAAATTGCCGCTGAACGCCCACCCAGTAGAGAAAGATCAGCACGCTACCGACGGCGCCCACCGCGATCATGAACCCGGCGGTCTTGGCGACTGCAATCAGCATATGCTGCTGAATAAGGCGGTCGGGTACAACGGCGTGAAAAATGATGTCGCGGCTTCGGTTGTCCGTCTGCGGTGATACGGTTCGGGTCACCGTCCAGACCCTGGACTTGTCGGTCTGCATGGGAACGATGTCGCCTTGACCTTCGGGTCCGTGGTCCGACTGCGTGCTGCGAAACTCGTTCTGCCAGCGGTATGGCGAACCAAACTCGAAGCCGAACGCGCGTCCAGGCTGCGGATGTACAAAGTAACCGCCAGCGGCATTGGTGACGTAGATCGCGCTGTTCGGCGGCGCCGCCTTGGCGAAGCTCTGAAGCGCGTATTCAACGTCGACGTTGATCACCACGATCCCGAACACCGGCCCGCCGTCCTCGTATACCGGCACTGCGATGCGGGCGGTGGGGCGGTGAGGCACTTCGACCTTTTCGTGCTCGCGATTGAGGGTGATCTGTGACACGTAGGTTTCGCCGGGGGGCTGGCGGATCGCCTCCATGAAATAGTCGCGTCCGCCCTTCTTTTGCAGTTCGGCCGTCGGCGTGACCCTGATCGGGCCATCGACCCGCTCGACCCTCACCAGCTCCCGCCCGCCGTCGGCGATGCCGATGTAGCGCACCTGATAGACCTCCGGGTTGGTCGCCAGAAAGGCTGAGAAGATCTGGCTCAGTCGCTGTTGCCAAAGCTGGAGCGAGCTTTGTTCCTGCGAATCCTGTCCGTTGTTCTTGCTGGCGCGGACGATGCCCTGGATCGGCGGCACGTCACCCAGGAAACGGACGCTCCTGCGTCTGAACTCGATGGTGTTTTCAAGCTGTGTAGCGAGGCCGTCGACCGTGCTGCGCAGCGTGGCTTCGTATTCGTGCAGCGAGCGCTTGCGTTCGCTGGTGGCGGCCAAGCTCATTCCGATGACGGCCAGCAACAGGAGGCAGAGCCCCGCAATTTTTGCGAGCCGGCTCCTGAGAAAGCCGGTGATGCTGGTGGACTCTGTCATTTCGCTTGTACTGGCTGCCATATTCGGATCCTCCTCCGCTGAAACTGTACAGGCGATTCCCGCAGGGCGGGCGCCGAGGGGAGGCGGTTTTGTGCCGGCCGTGAGGTTCGGCACATCGGGGAACTCGCTGCCGGCATCGTCCTCGCCGTCATTGACGGAGTCGTCGAACTCGCGATGAATCGCATTCGATCGAGGCGAGCATTCCGCGTTGTGGATTCGCACGGCACTTGCCCTGCGAGGGGTGTGCAGCGAGAATGGAGGGTCTGCGGCAGCGTTGCCGACAGTCTGTGGTCAGCTCAGATCGATTCAGCTTTTCGCAAACCGATAGATAGTCTGCGAGGCGGGTTTGCGCCCGGATCGGGCCGGTTCGGCGGAGCCACGGCATCACCACTACAGATCAATCATTTCAGACACGCGGCGAAGGAGCCAGATCAGCCATGCCCAAGATTCATTTTGTCGAGTTCAACGGTACCGAACACGTGGTCGACGCCGAGGCCGGGAAGTCGGTGATGCAGGTGGCGGTCGACAACATGGTGCCGGGCATCGTCGGCGATTGTGGCGGCTGCTGTTCCTGCGCGACCTGCCATGGCTACGTCGACCCGAGCTGGGCAGACAAGCTGCCACCAAAGTCGGACGATGAGGAGATGATGCTGGAAGGCGCCCTCAATGTTGAGCCGAACAGCCGGTTGACCTGTCAGCTCAACGTCAGCGACGAGGTCGACGGCTTGATCGTGCGCTTGCCCGAAAGCCAGTACTGAGCGACCGGCCGGGCGGGGCCTGGCTTGCCCCAGGCTGTTATGGTTGAACGATGACGAACTCAGTAACAGAACGCCGATACGCCGTGCCAGGCGGCATCGAGGTTGTGGCAGACGTCGGCGGTGATCCATCGAAGCCGGCCGTGATTCTCCTGCATGGCGGTGGTCAGACACGCCATTCCTGGGGCGGCGCGATGGACGAGCTGCTGGCGCGCGGCTATCACGTAATCAATCTGGATGCGCGTGGGCACGGTGACAGCGGCTGGTCACCGGATGCCGACTATTCGCTGGATGCGATGAGCGCCGACCTGCTCGCGGTCATCGCCACGCTGCCGGCGCCTCCGGCCTTGGTGGGTGCTTCCATGGGGGGCATGACGCTACTGCACGCCGCCGGAAGTAGTGACGCGACGATCGCCAGCGCCCTGGTGCTGGTCGACGTGGTACCGCGCGTCGATCCGGTCGGCGCCCAAAAGATCACCAGCTTCATGAGTGGGCGGCTGGACGGTTTCGCCTCGCTCGAAGAGGCCTCCGAGGCCGTGGCGGCCTACAACCCCCACCGGCCGCGCCCCAAGGACCCGTCAGGCCTGATGAAGAATCTGCGCTGGCGCGACGGGCGCCTGCATTGGCACTGGGACCCGAAGTTCGTGAACCGAACGCAGCCCGTGGAGCCGCCGTTGATGGCGGAGGTGTTGCTGGCCGATGCGGAGCGCGTTCGCCAGCCGACCTTGCTGGTGCGCGGCATGCAAAGCGACATCGTGTCCGAAGCCGGCGTCGCCGAATTCCGAGAGCATATTCCGGGGCTCGAAGTCTTCGACGTGGCGGGCGCCGGTCACATGGTCGCCGGTGATCGCAACGACGCATTCAACGTCGGCGTGCTCGGTTTTCTGCAGCGACATCATCCGGCGGGATAAGGCCTCCGCGCAAAGGCGCGGCGCGGTCCAGCGTAGGGTGGGCAAAGCGCAGCGTGCCCACGCAATGGCCAGCCGCCCGCCCGCCGCGTGGGCACGGCCTACGGCCTTTGCCCACCCTACCGGCAAGCTGCGCGACATCATCCGGCCGGATAACGCCTCCGCATCAAGGCGCGGTGCGGTCCAGCGTAGGGTGGGCAAAGCGCAGCGTGCCCACGCGATGGCCAGCCGAACGTCCGCCGCGTGGGCACGGCCTGCGGCCTTTGCCCACCCTACCGGCAAGCTGCAGCGACATCATCCGGCGGGATAACGCCTCCGCGCAAAGGCGCGGTGCGGTCCAGCGTAGGGTGGGCAAAGCGCAGCGTGCCCACGCGATGGCCAGCCGGACGCCCGCGTGTGGGCACGGCCTACGGCCTTTGCCCACCCTACCGGCAAGCTGCAGCGATATCATCCGGCGGGATAACGCCTCCGCATCAAGGCGCGGCGCGGTCCAGCGTAGGGTGGGCAAAGCGCAGCGTGCCCACGCGATGGCCAGCCGGACGTCCGCCGCGTGGGCACGGCCTACGGCCTTTGCCCACCCTACCGGCAAGCTGCAGCGATATCATCCGGCGGGATAAGGCCTCCGCGCAAAGGCGCGGCGCGGTCCAGCGCAGGGTGGGCAAAGCGCAGCGTGCCCACGCAATGGCCAGCCGCCCGCCGCGTGGGCACGGCCTACGGCCTTTGCCCACCCTACCGGCAAGCTGTAGCGATATCATCCGGCAGCCGAGCGGCTCTGGACATCGATCAGAACGCCGGATCGAAATTGAAGTAGATCGGATTGGACAGGCCGATCATGCCGGTGCTGGTGAGCGAACTCAGCGGCACCTCGGGATACGGGGCGGGCAGGCCCTGGACCTCCACGCGATAGTAGCTGCGCACATCCGGCGCCGGAGTATCGGTGAATTCGAGGCTGCGGCCGGCCGTATTGAATACCCCGAATTCCGCACCGTCCTTGGTCACGGTGATCCGGTACAGCGGCACCAGCCCGGGACCGCCGACGATGTTCGCCTGAAAGTTCACGGGCTCGCCGCTCGCCTCGGCGATGTCGCCCATCATCATGTCCATGCTGCCGTCGGCATCCAGATCCGCATAGAACTCGATGCGTTCGGCCGCTGGCGTCGCGCTGACCGAGACGCGGCCGTTGTCCAGCGCCGCAAGCACCGCCTCAGCGCTGCGCTGCGTCGCGTAGACCCAGGTCGTGGGCGTGCCGACGAAATTGAACAGCCCCTGCCAGACATTGCTGGTCCACAGGCTGGGGTCCGCGCCGACATTGTGATGCGCATCGCTGCCGCCACGGCCGGTGAGCTTGCGCCCCGACTTGAGCAGATCGTCCCAGATCAGCAGCGCGCCGGAATTGGTCGCCCAGATCGACGAATTCCAGACCTCGATCGACTTCACGAAGTCATAGCTGAAACTGAAGCTGTCGGCCCCGCTGGGGTGGTTGGCCGAGACGTGGATGCCGAGTTCGTGCGCTCGCTCGGCGATGAGGCTGTCGCGCTCGTCGCGCACCTCATAAAAGCGCTGGTGATCGTAGGGTGTCGCGGAAAAGGTGTTGCCGTGACCGCGGTGGGTCGTCCATTCCGCACCGTACAGCATCAGCATCGAATCCGATCGGTACGCCGGATCGGCCCAGGTGTGCTTGGCGACATCACCGTCGACGTGATTGTCGTGGTCGGTGGCGATGAAGTAGTCCATGCCCACGTTCTCGGCGAAGGCGATCAGTTCCGGCAGCGGATTGTCGGCCGCATCATCACTGTGGTGCGAATGCAGGTGCAGATCGCCCTTCATCCACACGCCGCCGTCCAGGCTCGCGATGGGCGGCAACCCGGCACCGTCATCGGCTTGATCGCCGGTCATGCCGGAGCCGGACGAAGTGCCGCCACCCGAGCCGCAGGCGGCCAGTAGCAGGATGAAGGTCAGCAGGGAAGCGCGCACGGTATGTCGGGCCACATTCAAAAGGTCGCGCAGCCTAGAGAACCGCTGTGTCGATATCGTGACGTGGTGGCATTCCGCTTCGGCCGTCTGCTCCGTTCCGTCATTCCGGGGCCCGCGCAGCGGGAACCCGGAATCCATGCAAGCTTGCCGAATGCCGCCTGCTTTCTGGACCGGCGATTCGGCCCGTTCGCAAGGCGCGGGCGGATCCTCGTCCGAGTATCCAGAAAAAAGCCCCGGTCTTTCGACCGGGGCCCAAGCTCTCCGAAGAGAGAGGCTGCCTCTTGGGGATGAGGCTGGGTTCGGAACGCTTCCTGCTAGTGCACGTGCGCGGCACCGGCACCGCGCGGGACGCGGATGGTTTCGACGATCTGCTGCACGTCGGGCGGCGGCGCCGGCGTGAACTTGGAAATGACCACGGAGACGATCAGGTTGAGCAGCATGCCGATCGAGCCGATGCCTTCGGGTGAGATGCCGAACCACCAGTTCGCGGCCACGTTCGCTTCCGGGTTGATGAACTTGAAGTAGATGATGTACGCGGCGGTGAAGCTGATCCCGACCACCATGCCGGCGATCGCACCTTCCTTGTTCATGCGCTTGGAGAAGATGCCAAGGATGATCGCCGGGAAGAACGAGGCCGCGGCCAGACCGAAGGCGAAGGCCACCACCTGGGCGACGAAGCCCGGCGGAAAGATGCCGAGCAGACCGGCCACGACCACGGCCGCGGCGGCGGCGATTCGCGCGAACAGCAGCTCCTGTTTCTCGGTGATGTTCGGCATGAAGGTCATCTTCAGCAGGTCATGCGAGATCGAGGTCGAGATCACCAGCAGCAGGCCGGCAGCGGTGGACAGGGCGGCGGCCAGACCGCCGGCTGCAACCAGCGCGATCACCCAGTTCGGCAGCTGCGCGATCTCCGGATTGGCCAGCACCATGATGTCGCGATCCACCGTCAGTTCGTTCTGGCTGGCATCCGCCACGTACTGGATGGTGCCGTTGCCGTTCTTGTCCTCGAACTTGATCAGGCCGGTGTCCTCCCACTTGTGAAACCATTCCGGCACGGTCTCGTAAGGGACGTTGCTGACGGTCTCGATCAGGTTGGTCCGCGCGAAGGCGGCAATCGCCGGGGCGGTGGTGTAGAGAATCGCGATCAGCAGCAGTGCCCAGCCGGCGGAGCGGCGTGCTTCGCGCACGCTGGCCACGGTGAAGAAGCGCACGATCACGTGCGGCAGCCCGGCGGTGCCGACCATCAGCGCCAGCGTGATGCAGAACACGTCGGTGACCGATTTGGTGCCGGAGGTGTAGGCGTTGAAGCCGAGCTCGGTGACCAGGCCGTTGAGCTTGTCGAGCAGGTAGACGCCGTCCGCGGTCTTGGAGCCGAAGCCGAACTGCGGGATCGGGTTGCCGGTCAGCAGCAGGCTGATGAAGATCGCCGGCACCATGAACGCGAAGATCAGCACGCAGTACTGCGCCACCTGGGTGTAGGTGATGCCCTTCATGCCGCCGAGCACGGCGTAGAAGAACACGATCGCCATGCCGATGATGACGCCGGTGGTGATGTCCACTTCCAGGAAACGCGAGAACACGATGCCGACGCCGCGCATCTGTCCGGCCACGTAGGTGAACGAGACGAACACCGCGCAGATCACCGCGACGATGCGGGCGGTCTGCGAGTAGTAGCGGGCGCCAATGAAATCCGGCACCGTGAATTTGCCGAACTTGCGCAGGTACGGCGCCAGCAGTAGTGCCAGCAGCACGTAGCCGCCGGTCCAGCCCATCAGATAGACCGAGCCGTCATAGCCGGCGAAGGCGATGATGCCGGCCATGGAGATGAAGCTGGCGGCGCTCATCCAGTCTGCCGCGGTGGCCATGCCGTTGGCGATGGCGGGCACGCCGCCACCGGCGACGTAGTATTCCCCGGTGGTTCCGGCACGCGACCAGACGGCGATGCCGATGTACAGCGCAAACGTGACTCCGACCAGTAGATAGGTCCAGGTCATGACGTCCATAAGATGTTCTCCCCTCGGTGGTTCCGATCAGTCCTCGTGGACGTCGAATTCGCGGTCCAGCCGGTTCATGCGCCAGACGTAATAGAAGATCAGCAGGACGAACACGTAGATCGATCCCTGCTGCGCGAAGAAGAAGCCGAGCTTGAAGCCGAAGAACTGGAATTGATTGAGCCAGTCGGCCAGCAGAATGCCGAAGCCGTAGGACACCACGAACCAGATTGCGAGCAGTCCGAGCACGATGCGGATGTTCGCCTTCCAGTACGCCACCGCAGCGGCGTTCTTGTCGCCATTGTCTTGCGTTTGCATGTCTCCCTCCAAAGCGCACCTTGACAGGTACTTCGATTAGATATTCCGCCGCCAGCGTAGCAATGCCCCCGCACGATGGAATCGAGACTTTGGTCGAAGTTGCCACGGGTATCGCTGCAACTTTGGTCGCAGTGTTGGCGGACTCAGAACGCCAGGCCGTAGTCCACGGCCAGCTTGTGCCGTGCGCCGCGCAGCTCGGCGAACGCGGCGCGCAGCAGGCGACGCTCGAACCGCGACAGCCGGCTCGGATCGATGCGGTTGTCGAGCGGCCGGCCGGCGGCGTGGCGTTCGAGCTGTCGCCGCAGCCGGAACCACTGCAGCATGTGGAAGGCCTCGACCCAGGATTCGGCGAGATCGCCTTCGTGCGCCTGCGCGGGCCAGGCCGACAGGCGCGCCGCGGTGGCGGTGATCGGAATTCCGCGCGACAGCGCGAGAATTCTTGCGACGTCGCTGAAATGGCCGGCGCCGGCGGTCTTGATGTCGAAGTCCGGCGGCTGACCGTCGACGGCCTGAAGCTGGAAGCGCCCCCAGCCATTGGCGCCGGGCCGCGCCTGCAGCAGGTTTTGGCTCATCTGGCGCAGGAACAGCGGTCGCGGCGCGATGTAGGCGGACAGCCACTCGCGCAGCGCTCGGGCCAGACCCAGGTCGCCCCAGAGCCCGCGGAAGTCGAAGAAGATCGCGCCGTGCAGCAGCGCCTGCGGTTTGCCGCTGTCGATCCAGTCGGAAAAGCAGGCCTGCCATTCCTCCAGCGACAGGCACCACTGCGGGTTGCGCGCCATGATGTCGCCGGGACACCAGCGGTAGCCGCAGCGGTCGAGCAGGCGATTGGCGCTGTCGGCGAAGACCAGCAGCCGCGCCCGCTCGGCTTCGCCACCGACAAAGACGATCGCATTGTCCTGGTCGGTGTGTACGGTCTGTTCCTGACGGCCTTCGCTGCCGAGCGCCAGCCAGCACATGCGGATGTCGTCCAGCCGGTGGTGCTGCGCCGCAAGCGCCAGGACACGGGCGGTCAGCGCGTCGTTGAGGTCGGCGATGGCGCGTGTCAGGCGTGCGGCGGATTCGCCGTCCTCCAGCAGCTCGAAGGCCAGGCGCCGGACATCACCGGCGGCGGCGACCATCGCGGCCTCGCCTTCAATCGATTGCAGTTGCCGGTGCAGCTGCGCGACGCGTGCGTCGCGGCTGGCGAGCTGGATGCCGAGGCCCAGCATCAGTACTTCAGCCGCGCCAGCGGCACTGTCGCCGCCGCGTCCAGGGCCTGCCGCAGCGTGGCGTAGCCACGGCCTTCGAGCATCGGAATCAGGCGCAGCAGGATTTCGGCGGTGAGGATTGCGTCGCCGAGCGCGGTGTGGCGGCCGAGTACCGGCACGTGCAGGCGCTCGGCCAGGGCTTCGAGCGTGTGTGCGCCGGCCTGCGGGTAGAGCAGCTGTGACAGCAGCAGGGTGTCGAGCCCCGGCTGTTGCAGGCTTACGCCGCTGCTGTCTGCGGCGAGTTCGAGAAAGCGCCGGTCGAACGCGAGGTTGTGGCCGACCAGCACGGTGCCTTCGCAGAAGCGGGCCAGACGCGGCAGCACGTCCGCCAGCGCCGGTTGTCCGCGCAGCATTTGCGTGTCGATACCGTGCAGTCGCTGCGCTGCCGGATCGATGCGGCGGGTGCTCGCGACCAGCGATTCGAACACCTCGCGCGACAGGATGCGGCCGTTGACGATGTGGATCGCGCCGATCGCGATGATTTCGTCGCCGCCGCTCGGATCGAGCCCGGTGGTTTCGGTGTCGAGTACCGTGAAGCTGAGCGCCCGCAGCGGATGGTCGAGCGGGTCGGCGTGAACGGGCGGAGCGGTCACGTCCCAGACCGGCACTGCCGCGTGCGCGTCGCGGTCGTGCTCGGCCGGCTCGGATGCCTGCATCCGCAGCTTGAGGCAGGCGCCCGCATCCGAACTTTGCTGCCGGATTTCCCCGCCGTGCGCACGTACGATCGCCATCGGCGACAGCGGCAGTCGCGATCCGGGGCTGTCCAGTACGGTGTGCTGCCAGCGACGCCAGACGTCGGGCGGCAGCACTACGGCCGGACTCCAGCACAGGCGCAGTTGCGGCTGCGACGCTTCTTCCATGATTTCCAGGCGCAGCGCGCTGGCACCCTCGGCGGCGATGCGCGCCGAATAGTCGCGCAGTATCGCCAGCAGCGAGAAGGTTTCGCAGCGCAGCCAGAGGGCGGGTGGGTCCGCCACGTGCACCGGCTGGTGTGTTGTCGCGGCCACGGCATCGCGCGTCAGCGCGAGCAGCGTTTCCGCCGAGGTGTCTTCGAGCGGCCACTGCGTCTCGTCATGCTGCGGCAGCGCCTCGACGAGCCTGCGCGATTCTTCGTCGATGATGGCGACGAAACGCTGTCGCTCGGCTTCGCTCAGATCGGGGTTGTCGCGCAGCATCTCGGCGGCCGCGCGAAGATTGCCGAGCCGATGCCGGTGGTCGATGCGGGTTTCCGGCGGGGCCACCTGCGCGGGTTCGAGCGCAAGAAAGAATCCGCTGGCCTGACCCCGGCGCAGCGGCGTGAAGCGCGCGTGAAACAGCGCGCCTTCGCGCGTGGCCAGCAAGACCCGCGCTGAGGGTGAGGCAGACTCCGCCGCGCTGCTCATGCGCTCCAGCCCGTGCAGGATGGCGCTGCGCCGGAACAACGAGAAGATCGTGCGCCCCAGCCCGAGGTAGCGGTCCGGTGCGTGGGTGTTCAGCAGCTCCACGGCACGCGGCGTATACAACAGAATCTGCCCGGTGTCGTGACAGGCGATCACGGCGTTCGGCAGTTCGCCGATCACGGCGGCGAACAGATCCCGTTCCGTTGCCAGCGCCTGGGTCGCGCGATCGATTGCCGCCTGCCGCTGCGTGCGCTCGGCCTGCCATTCGGCGGCGACAAGATTGAAACTGTGCTCGACCGCGGCGGGCAAGTCGTCGGCCTGAGCGATGCGCAGGCCCGGACCGAGGGCACGCAGGCGTTCGAGCGCGTGCACGAATCGCGACGGCCAGCGCTGTGCGTCGTCGAGGCGCCGCCAAGCCACCAGAGAACCGGCGGCCCCGGCAAGCAGCGCCACAACGGCCAGCGCCGGCAGGCGCGGCATCAGGGCCGCACGCAACTCCTGCGTCAGCAGTGTCCCTGCCAACAGTATGAATACGATCAGGGCGGCGGCGATGCCGTACAGCAGTGAGCGGAGCAGGGGGCCCGGGAACGGCATCGGATCAGCGCAGACTCGCGCATTGTGCGACCCGGGCGATCAGGTGGGTCGCGACGCCTTCGCGGCCGAGCTGTCGAAACGGCAGCGCCGCTGCGGCGACGCTGTTCGGGTCGTCATCGGCCAGCAGACCCAGCGGCTTTTCCAATGCGTCCCCTCCCGCGGAGCGCCGGTTGCGCGGCGTTTTGACCGAGGCGCCCTTTGCGGATTGTGCCGCAAAACGAAGGTTCGTACGGCGGCCCCGTTCGGTTGTCGCCTTCGCGGACCCGCGCGACGACGGTCTTGCGGGTACCGGTCGGCTCGGCGCCTTTCGCCGGTTTCGCGGTGCGTGAACCAGGCAGGCCTGCGGTGCTGCCACAACCGATCGCGGCGCCGGCGGGTGCTGCGGCGCCGCGATCGACGGTCTGAGGTTCAGAACGCGTATTTGGCGCCGAACTGCACGCGGTTGAGATCGCCGTCCTCGCCGTTTTCGAGCTCGCGGCTGGCGTACAGGTATTCCACCCCGAAGGTCAGCGCCTTGTTCGGCGAATACAGCAGGTTGACATGCGCGCTCTGCGCCGAGGCGTTGACCGCTTCGCCTGTCAGGTCCGTATCGGCATCGCCTTCGAACACGCCATACACCAGCTGCGTACGCCATTGCGGTGTCCAGAAGTGCCGGTAGGCGAGATAGCCCGAGAGCGAACTGATCGTTTCGAGATCGCCGTCATCATCCACCACGGCGCCCGGAAGAACGCCCACGCCCACGTAGCGGCCCACGCCATCGCCGTAGTTGAGCATCCACTTGATGTCGTCGGCGCCGAGCTTGACGGTGCCGGCGGCGCTGACGCCGTAGCCGTAGACCTCGTCGTCGACACCCGGAATCGAGTCATCCACCGCCAGCGAGTGCGCGAGCACTGCGATCGACAGGTCCGATCCGCCCGCAAAGGCGAGGTTGTAGCGGCCCACCAGATCCGGCAGCACGTTGTCGTCGGTGGTCACGGTGGCGCCGCCGCCATTGGGCAGGGCCACCGTTTCGGGATTCTCCACCGAGAACTGCCACGGTCCGTGGGTGTATCGCACCTGCGATTGGCGGATGAACACCGTGCTCTCGGCCGGGCCGATGAAGTCGATGGTCTCCGGTAGGGCGGCCACGTTCTGGAAGGTGCTCCAGGTCTGGCCGAACAGCCACTCGCGCCACGTGAAATAGGCCTGCCGCAGCCGCGGGCTGTAGGAGTTGGACACGACCTCGTTGCCGCCCGGCGAGTTGTTGAAGTCGAACTCGAAATGCGTGCCGATGATCTCGCCGCCGATGTCCGATTTGGTCTTGAACACGATGCGCGACTGCTTGGCGTGCATGTCCAGGAAACTGTGGCTTTCATCCATGCCGGGCGCGGCGTTTACCGGAATGGTGTTGGTGTAGAAATAGTCGCGGCCGATGCTGGCGGCGGGCACGTCGCCATCGCTGTATTCACTGTACATCACGTCCAGCTTCACATAGCCGCTGAACGAAAACTCGGTGTTGCCGACCTTCATGCCTTCGGCCAGCACCGGTGCGCTGAACAGCAGCCCGCTCAGCAGCAAGCCGTTCAGTGTCAGTGCCGGCATCGTGACGCCCCTCGTGGTGTCGCTCATGTCTCCTCCCTGCCTGTAGCGGCGGTATTTTCGTAAAGAGTGCCAAGTCTGGCCTCGATGAGCGGCAGGTTGTCCGTGCTTGACCCGGGCGGCAATTAGCCTAAGGTCGCAATTGGCGGTGGATACGACCAAAGTCGAATTCCGCATGATGGCCCCGCTTATGAGACTGTCGAGCACACCGCGAGGAGCGGTCGGCCCCTAAAACAGAGAGAACCCGAGATCATGTCCCAAGATACCCGCTATCCCGTCCCTGCAGACTGGGCGGCGCACGCCTGGGTGGACGGCGAGGCCTACGAACGCATGTACCGCCGTTCGATCGAGGACAAGGATGGCTTCTGGGCGGAACAGGGCCAGCGTATCGACTGGATCAAGCCCTACACCCAGGTCCGGGACGTGTCCTATGCCGCGGACGATCTGCACATCCGCTGGTATCAGGACGGGCAGCTCAACGTGTCCGCCAATTGCCTGGACCGTCATCTCGAAACACGCGGCGAGCAGGCCGCGATCATCTGGGAAGGCGATGACCCTGCCGAGTCGCTGACGATCACTTACCGGCAGCTGTACGAAAAGGTCTGTCGCTTCGCCAATGGCCTGAAATCGCTGGGCGTTCAGCGCGGTGACGTGGTCACGCTGTATATGCCGATGATCCCGGAGGCGGCCGTGGCGATGCTGGCCTGCGCGCGTATCGGCGCGGTGCATTCAGTGGTGTTCGGCGGATTCTCGCCGGATGCGCTCGCGGGCCGCATCGAGGACGGAAAGTCGAAATGGCTGGTCACGGCTGACGAAGGGCTGCGGGGTGGTCGCGCCATACCCTTGAAGGTCAACGCAGACGCCGCCCTAGCCAAGCCCGGCGCGGCGTCCGTGGAGAAGGTCGTCGTGGTGCGCCGCACCGGCGGCGAGATCGCCTGGTCCGGCGAACGCGATGTCTGGTATCACGAATTGGTCGAGACGCAGGCCGCGGAGTGTCCACCGGAAGCGATGAGCGCCGAGGACCCACTGTTCATCCTCTACACCTCCGGTTCCACCGGCAAACCCAAGGGCGTGCTGCATACCAGCGGCGGTTACCTGGTGTGGGCGTCGATGACTTTCCAGTACGTGTTCGACTACCACGACGGCGAGATTTTCTGGTGCGGTGCGGATGTGGGCTGGGTCACCGGACACAGCTACGTGGTCTACGGGCCGCTGTGCAATGGCGCCGTCACGCTGATGTACGAGGGCGTGCCGAACTATCCGGATGTGTCACGGCCCTGGCAGGTCGTGGACAAGCACAAGGTCAACATCTTCTACTTCGCGCCGACCGCGATCCGCGCGCTGATGCGCGAGGGCGATGAACCGGTCACGAAGCATTCCCGCGCCTCGCTGCGGCTGCTCGGCTCGGTCGGCGAGCCGATCAACCCGGAAGCCTGGAACTGGTACTACAAGGTTGTCGGCGACAGCCGCTGCCCGATCGTCGATACCTGGTGGCAGACCGAGACCGGCGGCATCATGATCACGCCGCTGCCCGGCGCGACGGCGCTCAAGCCCGGCTCCGCCAGTTTGCCGTTCTTCGGCATCGAGCCGGCGCTGGTCGACGACAAGGGTGTCGAACTGCAGGGCGCAACCAGCGGCAATCTCATCATCAAGGATTCCTGGCCCGGGCAGATGCGCAGCGTCTACGGCGATCATGAGCGCTTCGTGCAGACCTATTTCAGCACCTATCCCGGCAGCTATTTCACCGGTGATGGTGCGCGACGCGACGAGGACGGCTACTACTGGATCACCGGTCGTGTGGACGATGTGCTCAACGTCTCCGGCCACCGCCTCGGCACCGCGGAAATCGAAAGCGCGCTGGTCGCGCACGCCAAGGTGGCCGAAGCGGCCGTGGTCGGCTACCCGCACGAGCTGAAGGGGCAGGGCGTATTCGCCTACGTCACGCTCAATGCCGGCGTGGAGGCGAGCGAGGAACTCCTGCGCGAACTGCGCCAGCATGTGCGCAACGAAATCGGTCCGATCGCCTCGCCGGACATTCTTCAGTTCGCGCCGTCGTTACCGAAAACGCGTTCCGGCAAGATCATGCGCCGCATTCTGCGCAAGATCGCCGAGGGTGAATTCGGCGCGCTCGGAGACACTTCGACTCTGGCCGACCCCTCGGTGGTGGACACCTTGGTCAGCGATCGCCAGAAGCACGGCTGAATGCCGTCACCGTGAACAAGCCGCCGATCCTGGTCGCCGACGATCATCCGCTGTTTCGCGCGGCTCTGGTCGGCGCCCTGGCGGGCGTGCGGCCGGATGCGCGGCCAGTGGAGGCAGATTGCTTCCACGCCTTGGACGTCGCGGCCGCGGAAAATCCGGACGCCGAGCTTGCATTGCTCGACCTCAACATGCCCGGCGCTCGCGGCTTCTCCTCGCTGGTGTTCATGCGTGCGCAGTATCCGGCGATACCGGTGATCGTGGTGTCGGCCAGTGAAGACGCCAACACCGTGCGGCGGGCGCGCGATTTCGGCGCGGCGGGATTCATTCCCAAATCCTCGCCGATGAAGACCATCACCGAGGCGATCGCGGCGGTCAACGCCGGCGACGAATGGTTTCCACCGAGCCTGAACGAGGCCGACGATCACTCCGGCGCAGAACTGTCGGAGCGTCTGTCGACGCTGACGCCGCAGCAGTTCCGCGTGCTGCTGATGCTGGCCGACGGCAAGCTCAACAAGCAGATCGCCTACGATCTCAATGTTTCGGAAGCCACGGTCAAGGCGCACATGACCGCGATCCTGCGCAAGCTCGGAATCTACAGCCGGACCCAGGCGGCGCTGATCGCGCAGCAGCTCGAAGTCGGACCGGAACGCGTGGGCGACGACGACGTCGCTTGACGCAAGATTGCGATCTTCGTCATTCCGGGGCCCGCGTAGCGGGAACCCGGAATCCATGGTGGTTGGGTTGGGCGTTGCATGGATTCCGGCTCAGGCCTTCGGCCTGTCCGGAATGACGGGTAGCGATTGCAGGACGATGCGAGCGTCCGGTCTCCGGTTAGCGCTGGGTACGAATGGTCCGCGTCAGCAGGGCGCGCAGGGCGGCGGGTCTCACCGGTTTGGGCAGGTGCGCGAGCCCTTGTGCGCGTGCGGATTCGACCACTTCGCGCGTGCGGTCGGCAGAAATCATGATCACCGGAACCTCGCCCCAGTGTTGCCGCAGGCGCGCCTGCAGGCGCAGACCGTCGTCGTCTGGCAGGTGCTGATCGATCAGCAGCGCGTCGGGTGCGGGTGCGTCGGCGGCGGCCTGCTCGGTCTGGCCGGCGGTCTGGAATCCGCGAACCTTGCAGCCCCAGCGTTCGAGCACGGCTCGCAGCGCGTCGAGGGCGGCGGGTTCGTCGTCCACGCACCAGACCTCGGTTCCGGCCAGTGGCCGTTCGCCGACGCTGCTGACGGGGCGCCGTCTGGGCGGTGGTGTCGTGGAACCGGCCGGTACCGTCACCGAAAACACGCTGCCGCGACCCGGCCAGGAGCGCAGGCCGATCAGATGCCCCAGCAGGTCGGCGATGCGATCCACGATCGCCAGGCCCAGACCGGCGCCGCGTGTGCCCAGTTGGTCGGTGGCCGAAAGGCGCCTGAATTCCTGATAGATCTCGCGCTGCTGCTCCGGGGCGATGCCCAGCCCGCTGTCCCAGACCTCGATACGGACCTGATCGCCACGGCGACGACAGCCCAGCAGCACGCCGCCGCGTTCGGTGTAGCGGATCGCGTTGCTGATGAAGTTCTGCAGGATGCGGCGCAGCAGGGTTTCATCGGTCCGCAGGCTGCCGTGGGCGATCGCCACGCGCAGGCGCAATCCACGTGATTTTGCGAGCGGTTCGAATTCTTCACCGAGTCCGCGCAGCAACTCCGCCAGCCCCACGTCGCGAATCCGCGTCTTCAGCACGCCGGACTCGAGCCGCGAGATGTCGAGCAGACTGTCGAGAATCGATTCCATCGACGCCAGCGATTGTTCGAGCCGTTGGGTCGGTTCCTGCGCCGGGCCGTGGCGCGTCGCGTCCTCGATCGCCGATGCGAACAGGCGCGCGGCGTTCAGCGGTTGCATCAAGTCATGCACTGCGGCGGCGACGAAGCGGGTCTTGGATTGGTTGGCGCGCTCGGCTTCGGCCGAGGCTGATTGCAGCTCCAGCGTGCGCTCGGCGACACGTTCTTCCAGTGTCGCGGCAAGGGCGCGCAGAGAACCTTCCACCCGTTTGTAGTCGGTCACGTCCGTATAGGTGGTGACGAAGCCGCCGTTGGGGAGTGGATTGCCGCGAATCTGAATCACGGTGCCGTCCGGCAGCGCGCGTTCGTGCGTGTAGGAATGGGCCGCACGCAGGTGATCGACACGCCGCTGTATCAGCGCCTCGGGTTCTCCTGGGCCGAGCATGCCGCGGTTCGCGTTGTAGCGGATCAGATCGGCGATCGGCCGGCCGGTGCGGACGTGCCCGGCGGGGTAGCGGAACAGGTCGATGTAGGCGCGGTTCCAGGCCACCAGGCGCAGGTCGCGATCCACCACGCTGACGCCGGCGCTGAGATGGTCGAGCGTGGACTGCAACAATTCGCGATTGAACGAGGCCACCCGCGAGGACTGCTCGATGAACTGCAGCGCCTCGCTGGCGGCGGCCGGCGAGGTGGCCGCCGCCATCAGCGCCGCCGCTGACGCGCTGCCGACGACGCTGGCGAGCCGCCGGCTCACGAACTCGCGAAAGGCGGCGCTGGCCTCGTCGGGAGCCTTCGGGAGGTTGCAGTCGTGCTCGCGCGCGAAGTCCGCGATGAAGGCCTGCACCCGGTCGGGTGGATAGAAGCGTTCGAGCAGCAGGCTCAGGTCACCGACCGCGATGCGGCCCTTGGGCGGTTCCGGCTCCTGATGATCCAGCCCCAAAAAGCGCGCCACATGTACGCGCTCACGCAGGGTCTGTGAGGTCAGTCCCGAAACCACGACGTAGAGCAGCACATTGCAGCCCAGGGCCACCAGCACGCCGGGGTAGAAGCCGGCCTGGGGTTCCTGGTGGCCAATGAACGGCAGCAACAGAAAGACCGCCCACAACGCGAAGCCGGCGAGCAGGCCGGCAAGGGTGCCGTGGCGGTTTCCACGTGTCCAGAACAGCCCGCCGATCAGCCCGGGTGCGAGCTGCGCGACGGCGGCGAAGGCCAGCAGGCCGGTATCTGCCAGCGGCCCCGCCGCGATCAATCCGGCATGCACCGCGAGCGCGCCCAGCAGCAGGGCGATGATGCACAGCCGGCGGGTCCACAGCACGCGTGCCTGCAGCGCCGGCCCGGCCAGACGAGTCCAGCGCGTGCGCAGCCCCAGCGGCATCAGTACTTCGTTGGACAGCATGGTCGACAGCGCCAGCGCGGTCATCACGACCATTGCCGACGCCGCCGATATACCGCCGATGAAGGCCAGCGCGGTGATGGCCGGCGCGCCCAGCGCCAGCGGCAGCCCCAACACGTAGGTGTCGGGTGATGGTCCGGTGCTGCCGAAGACCGGCGGTCCGGCCAGACTGATCGGCAGCACCAGGACCGTGAACAGGCCGAGGTAGATCGGGAACACCGTACGTGCGCGACGCAGTTCGCTGGGACTGGTGTTCTCCACACACATGACGTGGAACTGGCGCGGCAGGCAGATGATCGCCAAGGCCGACAGGCCGCACTGAACCACGAAGTTCAGCGGATCGGCGGACGCGGCCCACTGCGTCAGGGTTTGCGCGGAACGCTGGGTGACCTCGGGGATGTCGCCTGCGAATACGGTGAACACCACAAATACGGAGACCGTGGCGAAGGCCACCAGCTTGACGATGGATTCGAAGGCGATCGCGCGCAGCAGGCCACGATGACTTTCCAGGCTGGTGAGGTGCCGCGTCCCGAACAGCATGGTGAAGACGATCAGCAGTATGTCCGCCAGTAGCACGGCACGGCCGGCATCCGTGCCGGCGCCGCCGATGGTCTGGATCGCCAGACTGATCGCCTGGAGTTGCAGCGCCAGGTACGGCAACACGGCAAAGGTGAGCATGATCGCCACCAGGCTGGCGAGTCGTTGATTGTTGCCGTAGCGCGCGCCAAAGAAATCGGCGATCGAAGTCAGGCTGTTGCGCTTGGTCACCGCCACCAGCCGCTGCAGCAGCGGCAGGCCGAACACGAACATCAGTATCGGCCCGATGTAGATCGCGGAAAAATCCATGCCGGACGAAGAGGCTCGGCCGACGGCGCCGTAGAACGTCCATGACGAGCAGTACACCCCCAGCGCCAGGCTGAAGGTCCAGGGGCGTGCGCCCACGGTTGGCCGGCGGTCGCCCAGCCAGGCGATCGAGAACAGCAAGGCGGCGTACAACAGGGAAACGCCCAGCAGCAGTTCGAGCGACATGCGTGTTCGTTTGGATGAGTGTGTGCCCCGGCGCCAGACGGTAGCACTGCGTTCCCGTGGCCGCATCTACCACCCCGTGTCCGGCCTTCGGGGCGCGGGATCGGACCGGCGGCAGCTTGAGAGGGATGGCCGGTGAACGATGAACAGTTTTATCTACGATGACCCGATCGGCCGCGCTTGATGATGGGACACCTTCCTTGAGCGTCTCATTGATGCCGCATTCAATTCGACCGACCGTGCTGATTATCGATGGACACAGCGGCCACCGTCAGGCGCTGCGCCAGCTGCTGGGTGGCAGGAACATCGACATTCTCGAGGCGGCGACCGCGCAGCAGGCGAACATCGCCGCATTGATGCGTCCGGTGGCCCTGGTGCTGATGGACGCGAATCTGAGCGACCTCGATACGCATGAGGCAATCGCGCTGCTGCGTTCGGAGCCGGCAATGGCGGACGTGCCGATCGTGCTGCTGGGCGCGGACGATCTGGTTCCGACCGCGGCTCCACAGGCCGACGATGTGGTGCCGTTGCCGATTGATCCGGTAGACCTGTCGATCAAGGTCGACGGTTTCCTGCAGGTTTACGAGGCCTGTCGTCAGGCGGCGGCACAGCATGATCCGCGCGCGTGGCCGGCCGCGCGGTCCCCGCGTTCGGGCGAATCGCGCCGTCGCCGCGTGTCGCACGATGCGCTCACCGGTCTACCGAATCGGCTGCTGTTCGATGACTGTCTGGAACGGCTTCTGAGCGCGCAAGCCCGTACCGCGATCGCAGCCGTCATCATCGAGGTGGCGGGCGTCGACGCGCCTCACGAACTCTTGGGGGGCAGGGTCAGCGACGATTTGATTCGTACCTTGGCGCAGCGCATCGATGATGCCGGGATGCGGATTCATACCCTGGCGCGGATCGCGAAGAGGCGCTTCGGGCTGATACTGGATGGCGAAGCCGTCTCCGACAATTTCGAAGCCTCGCTTCATTCCCTGCATCGCGAGATTGCGCGTCCGGTCCACTTGCTCATTGGCGGTTCAGAGGCGGCGGCCGGTTATCAGCCCCGCTTGCGTATCGGCTGGGCCTTGGCGGCCTCACAGGCCTGTGGTGCCGCTGAACTGGTGTGCCGGGCCGAGGCGGCGGTATTGAGCCTGCGCAAGCGCGGCCAACTCGGTGTCGCCGACGACACGATTCTTGGCTGAGGGCAGACCGGGGAAGCATCAAAAAAACCGGCGGCCTCGCGGTCGCCGGTTTTGATCGCTGAAGGGGCTTGCCGATCAGAACTGGTACTTGACGAAAGCCTGGGCGAAGTCGCGATCCCGCAGCAGGTTGTTTTCGCCGGCACCGGTGTACCAGGTATAGCCTGCGGTGAACGACAGGCCGCCGCGGAAGCGGATTTCATTGAGCAGGGCCAGCGATTTGCGGCCCTCCACGAAGTTTTCCGCCGGACCGGGCGAGGTGCCCTTCACGTCATGCGTGAGCACGAAGCTCGGTTGCAGGCTGATGCCGGGGAAGAGGCTCTCGTACTTGAAGAAGCTGATGACGCGATAACCCCAGGAAAACTTGTCGACGAAGGCGTCGAGATCCGCCTGCGTCGGGTTGAAGCGCAATCCGTCCGGACCGACGACGCAGGTCGGATTGGTCGAGCACGCCTGGCGTGATCCATCGGCCCCGGTGCCGTCGGCGCCGGCGCTGGCGTGCGTGTAGACGCCCGGGGCGTCGATCTGCAATTCGTCGAGACCTGGCAGCCCCGGCACATGGACCGCCGCCAGTTCTACGACGAGTTGCACCTGGCTGGCGCCGAAGGGGTTCTCGGTGGCGCTGTAAACCCGGGTGAAGCCAAGGTCGTATTGCAGAACATCGAACGGTTCCCAGCCGCGCACGTATGAATTCGGAGCCGTGTCGCCGACCACGCCACCGCGGTAGGCGGTGAGGAAACTCGGATAGGCGCGTGCCGAACCGGGCAGGTGGCCGACCAGCAGGTTGATCGTGTCGGCATAATCGATGTCGGCGCCGGCGTTCATGGCATCGCTGCTGCCATAGCTGGTACGGCCGCCGTCCTCGGAGAAGCCACGGCCGCCCGAGGTGCCGGCGCAGCCGACGGATGGATCATGACAGGCCGCAAGCAGCGGCCCGGATGCCGCGAAGGCGACGTCGATGATCGAAACCTGCAAGGGCAGGTCCGGCCGGTACGAAACCTCGCCCTGCATCGCCCAGGTGCCGAGTGGCGTGTTGAAGCTCAAGCCGAACATGTCGATATTCTCGGGATACTCGAAAAAGATCTTCTGGGTATCGAGGCCGTTGGCTTCGGAATAGGGACCGTCGGGGTCGGTCCCCATTCCGGTGAGCAGTGGCAGGAATGCGGCGATATCGGTACCGACATCGGTGATCACGCCCGGGTTCGTGACGATCGTCGTCAGCGAATCCACTGCGAGCTGCTGTCTGGCGCTGGGTACCGCAAGCCCGGGGATGTTGTTGCAGACGCTGAGAAATTCGCTGGTGTTCGTAGCATTGATACCTTCGGCATTGCCGGCGGCCCGCGCGCAGCTGGCGTCGGCGGCGATGAAGCTCACGTAGGGCAGGCGCGAGTGGTAGCGCATGTAGTAGAAGCCGAACTCGGTACCGTAGTTGAGGTTCTCGGCGTAGTACTTGAAGGCGAATCCGTACTGTCCGGTGTCTTTCGGCGTCTGGTCCGGGGCCCGCTCGAGATAGGCGGTGGACGGTGTGATCAGCGCAAGCGGATTGTCCAGAAAATAACCGACCTTGTCCGGATCGTCCGACGAGCCGCCGAAGCTGAGATTGAAGTAGTCGCGCACGTTGTCGGTGCCGGCATCGACCGTCGAGAAATAGGTCCCCGGCGTCGGGATCTCCAGCGGCTCCCATTCGTACTGGTAGACCAGTTCGAGCGAGGCGTTGTAGAACGGATCGAAGCTCAGACTGAGCATGCCGACCGGTTCAAACACTTCCTCGACCGACATGCCGACACGGTAGAGATTGTTGGCGTTCGGCGGATTCCACTGGTTGATGCTGTTGACCGCGACCAGCGTGCTTTCGCCCCAGTTGATCGTCTGGCGGCCGATCTTGAACGAGATCGGATAGTCCTCGATCAGGTTGATCGTGCCGGCGATGTTGAGGTCCAGCAGCTGCAGGTCGGTGCCGGCCTGCTTGAGCGCGCGTCCGCTGCGGTCGACTTCGGTCGCTTCGCCGGGTCCGTAGACCCGTTCGAAATAGCGGTTGGAGACGGCGTCTCCGGTGATTCCGGTGCGGTCCGCGTTCTCGGCGGTGATCAGGGTCGGGAAGTAGTCGCCCTGATTCATGTTGACCGCGTCATAGAAATACAGCCAGCGAGCGAACAGCGTGAAATCGCCGTAGCTGAGCGTGAGATCCTGGGACGCCTTGATCACCGCCTGAACCGCGTCGCCCTTGTCGTAGCTGAGGTTGCCATCGTCCGCGTGCATGGTGGGGGCTCCGGGCGCCGCGACCAGGTGCTGGGCCGGATAGAACTGTTCACGGAACAGGCCCTGGCACGACTGGTAGACACCGCTGCAGACGCCCGGATCGAGATTGGACTTGCCGATCAGGTCCGATGACTGATGCTGCATCCGCCACGCGCCGCCAGCGGTCAAGGTCGTATTCAGTACGCCTTCGATGCCATCGCCGTAGTCCAGATCGAAACGGACCGCGGACGCGGGTGTCGCGACCGCAAGCAACAATGCCAAGCCACCGGCGCGAGCCCTGAGATTTCGCACGAGCATTTCTTCTCCTCCCTTCCCTTCTTAAACCGAATCCATATCGATGTAACGGCGCGATTTTTCCCTACCGCGCTCGTCTTGTTCGTCGCTCCGCCACCGGAGCCGCTCCCGCCACATACGCCTTCGACACCGCCTCGACGATATCGCTGACGGCGGTCGACATGGCGTTGAGCGATACTTCGTTCTGATTCACCCACCAATTCGTGATCGCTTCGCCGGCGCCGATCAAAGCCAGTGCGTACGGACGCGCTTCGATCTCGCGTCGCCCCGGTGCCAAGCCGGCCAGCGTCATCGCGATCATATCGACAATGCGCTCGCGGTATCGCCTTACCCGTGCCGCCACGGTCGCACCGGCCACGCCCTCGGCGAACAACACGGCCCAGCTGTCGCGATGTCTTGCAATGTAGCCCAGCAGATACTGTGCACCCAGGCGCAGTCGTTGCGCCGGATCGGGTTCCACCAGCAAGGACTCCATCGACGCGATCATGTGCGTGCCGGCACGATCCACTACCGCCAGATACAGGCCTTCCTTCGATCCGAAGTAGGCGTACAGCATCGGCTTGGTCACGCCCACCGCTTCGGCGATGCGCGTCATCGACGCGGCGTTGTAGCCCTGCTCTCCGAAAATCCGCGCCGCCTGCTCCAGCATCTGCTGCTCGCGATCGGCGCGCGCCACCCGTTCGCGCGGCGCCGAACGACGACTTTTGCTGCGCTTGTCCGACGACGGCTGCGGCATTTTGACGGCCATTTCCTGCGGCGTTTCCCTGCATCAGAGAAAGTCTGGTCTCCCTGTCGAGGGCCTAATTTACCCTTTGGTAAACAATGATTTCCAGAGGAAATTTCCTACAACTTCCGGAACGTGCCGGATGTTGCGTTGCAGCACGCGGCGCGCTTTATTACTATTCGGTAACTTACCCATCGGTAATAACTTTCGCATGAAGCGAGAGATCGGCTCGCATTCGTGGTCGATCGTGTCGTCAGGAGTGCATCGTTTATGAACATTCTTCTCTGGATCGCGGCCTTTGCGATCGTCTGGATTCTGGTCTATCGCGGCGCGAAGCTGTTGACATTCAGCGCCATGCTCGCAGTGCTTGCCGTCGGATTGAGTGCATTGGGCGCCTTGTCGGGTACGGGCCTGGCAATCGTCGCCGTCATTGGGGGACTGCCGCTGCTGGTATTGAACCTGGTGCCCTTGCGCCGTCACCTGGTGACGCGCGCGATCTTCAATCCATTCCGCAAGGCGCTGCCGCAGATGTCCGAAACCGAGCGTGATGCGCTCGAAGCCGGCGAGGTGTGGTGGGAGGGCGAGATGTTTCGTGGACGCCCCGACTGGTCGAAACTGCTGTCGTTCAAAATGACGAGCCTGACGCCCGAGGAACAAGGTTTTCTCGACGAGGAAACCAACCAGCTCTGCGAGATGCTCGACGATTGGCATATCAGCTTCGAGCGGCGTGATCTGCCGCCGGAAGTCTGGACGTTCATTCGTGAGAAGAAGTTCTTCGCCATGTTGATCGGCAAGGAACACGGTGGCCTCGGCTTCTCACCGCTGGCACAGTCCAGCGTCGTGGCCAAGATCGCCACGCGATCCATCACCGCCGCGGTGACGGTGATGGTGCCGAACTCGCTCGGGCCCGGCGAACTGCTGATGCACTACGGCACGCCGGAACAACAACGCTATTGGCTGCCGCGCCTGGTGCGCGGCGAGGACATCCCGTGTTTCGGCCTGACCGGACCCGAGGTGGGTTCGGATGCCTCCAATTTGCCGGACACCGGCGATGTATTCCGCGATCAGGACGGCACGCTCAAGCTGCGCCTCAATTTCTCCAAGCGCTACATCACGCTGGCGCCGGTGGCCACGGTGATCGGCCTGGCGTTCCGCCTGCGCGATCCGGACGGTCTGCTCGGCGACCGCAGCAAGACCGAGTACGGCATTACCTGCGCCCTGGTGCCGCGCGATACCGCCGGTGTCGAAATCGGACGCCGCCACTATCCCGGTTCGGCCTTCATGAACGGGCCGATCAAGGGTCAGGACGTGGTGGTGCCGCTGGAGGCCATCATCGGCGGGCCGGAGATGGCCGGCAAGGGCTGGCGCATGCTGGTGGAATGCCTGTCCGCCGGACGCGGCATTTCGCTGCCGGCGCTGTCCGCCGCCTGCGGCAAGGGCGCCTATGGCGCGACCGCCGCCTATGCCGCGATCCGCCGCCAGTTCCGCCTGCCGATCGCGCGTTTCGAAGGGGTGCAGGAAGCCACCGGCCGCATCGCCGGCTACGCCTACTGGATGGAATGCTGCCGCGTGCTGACGGCGTCGGCCGTGGCCGAAACCACGCCCAGTGTGGTCACGGCGATGATGAAGTACCACATGACCGAAGGCATGCGTCAGGTTCTGCTCGATGCGATGGACGTGCAGTCCGGCAAGGCGGTGATTCGCGGGCCGCGCAACTTTCTGGGGCCAGCCTACGAGGCACTGCCGGTGGCGATCACCGTCGAAGGCGCCAACATTGTCACGCGCAGCCTGATGATCTTCGGCCAGGGCGCGATCCGCTGTCATCCCTACGTGCTCGCGGAAATGGCCGCCGCCGGCAACGAGGACGTGGCGCAGGGTCTGATCGACTTCGATCGCGCGCTGTGGGGACATGCCGGCTATGCGATCAATCGCGGCGTACGCGCGGTCAGTCAGGCCCTGTTCGGCACCTGGATGACCCGCAAACCGGTGAGCGACGAGTTTGCCGCGTACTACGGCCGGCTGGAGCGATTCTCGTCGGCGCTGGCCTTCACCTCCGATGTGGCGATGGGCGTGCTCGGCGGGGATCTCAAGCGCAAGGAGCGCTTGTCGGCGCGTCTGGGCGATGTCCTGTCGCACCTGTACATCGCCTCGGCCGTGCTGCGTGCGGTCGCCGAGCCCGGCGTGACAGAGGTCGAGCGTGTGCACGCGCGCTGGTCGCTGGAATGGGCGCTCAATCGCATGGAATCGGCGCTGTTCGAGTTCGTGCAGAACTTCCCGGTGGCGCTGGTTCGCGCGCTGCTCAAGCTGATGCTGTTCCCGCGCGGTCGTGCCCACCACGGGGTGTCGCATGCGCTCAACGCCGAGCTGGCCAACACCATGCTCAAGCGCAACGCCTTGATGGACCGTATCCAGCAGGACGTGTTCGTGAGCAAGGACCCGAACGATCCGGTGGCGCGCATGCTGCGCACCTTCGATCTGCTCAACGAAATCGAGCCGTACTACACGCCGTTCGCCAAGGCGCTGGAAAAGCGCGAGCTGGATGGCGAGTCCTTCGAGGAACGGCTGGCCGACGCGGTGCGCCGTGGCCTGCTCGACGCGGCTCAGTCGCAACGGGTACGCGAGTACGAAGCGCTGCGCGCCGATGCCGTGCTGACTGACGACTTTGCGCCGGAAGAACTGTCCGGCGATTATGAGACCCTGGCGCGATGGCAGCGCCCTGAGCGTCCCAAACTCAAGGCCGTCGGCTGAGACCGACGCCCCGCAGCCTCACCCTGACAAGGAAAAATCCATGAGCGAGCTACAGGACCGATTCAAGGCCGCCGTCGAGAAGGTGCGTACCGCGCCGGCAGACGGCCCGTTCAAGCCTTCCAATGATCTCAAGCTGAAGATGTACGGCCTGTTCCGCCAGGCCAGCGACGGTGATGTGTCCGGCAAGCGCCCCGGCATGCTCGACATGATCAATCGCATGAAGTACGACGCCTGGGCCAAGCTCAAGGGTTTGCCCAAGGAAGACGCGATGAAGCAGTACATCGCCGAAGTCGAATCGGTCGAGAAGAAGCTCAGCTAAGGCGAATCTCGCGCAGCGAGTCCACTGCCCCTCACCCACCGCTCGCAGCCGCGAGCGGTCCCCCCT
>JAHZLQ010000049.1 GCA_022599775.1 Gammaproteobacteria bacterium | reverse complement strand
GGCCGGCGCCTTTGGGGCCGCGATGATTGAGCAAGACCTGCGCGCTGCCGACAAAGCGGTAATGAGCGGCGATGTTGTAGCGATGCTGCAAGCCTATGAAACCCTGAAAGGGATTAAGGATTAGCGCCATGACGCACAACGCCGAGCTTAAGCCACGGCCGCGCCGGAGCGCAGCGGAGGCGTGGACGTCGGCTTGAAGCTATGGTTGGGCCTCAACTTGACGAAGCTCAATGCCGGCCTCCTTAAATGCAGTGCTGATTGTTTCTGAGAGAAGCTTTACGGCGCGCTGGGTTTCCGGACCTTTGCGGCGCTTGAAAAGCCCACCTGGCGCTCTAATGAACATGCCCCATTGGATGGGCTTTCCCTTGTAGCCCTCGCCATCTTCAGCTTGGCTTGAGCAGCAAACCATTAGCTCTGTTTCGCCTTCCAGGTACTCAATGAACCAACCCCAATCTTCCGCTACGGGGTAGCTCGTGACGACCTTTCGCTTCATTAGCTCAGCCGACAGCCACTGAGCGAGTTCAAAGCCATACACACCAGGATTTGACTGGCTTTCCTCCGGTAGGTACGGAAGAAACCTATCGGTGTTGAACTCAACGTGCCACATGGTCATGACAAGCCCTTTATTGAGGCCCAACGCCCAAACTCAGCCGCGGGCTTGCCGCAGCGAAGCGGAGGCAAATACGTCGGCTGGAGTGATGGAATGGACTCCTCCCGCTGTTTTGTGCGGCATCTGAGTGCCAAGCTGGATGTATCTCGCATCAGCTCACCAGCAAGAGGAGTCCGACATGCAATCTACGACCATCGCCGTTGATCTGGCAAAGAACGTGATCGAAGTCGCGATCGCCGATTCTCGGGGCCACATCGTTCGCCGCGATCGCTTGGGCCGTTCGGCCTTTGCCGAGTTGCTGGCGACCGCACCGGGGTGTTGTGTGGTGATGGAAGCCTGCGGCGGTGCGCATTTCTGGGGGCGCCGGGCGTTGGCGGCGGGGCATACGGTGCGGTTGCTGCCGGCGCAGTACGTGCGGCCTTATCGCCGCCGCAACAAGACCGACCGGGCGGACTGCTCGGCGATTCTGCAAGCCAGCCGCGATGCGGAGATTCGGCCGGTGGCGGTCAAGACCGTGGATCAGCAGGCGATCCAGGCCCTGCATCGGCTGCGCAGCGGCTGGCAGCAGACGCGCATTGCGCGAATCAATGCGGTGCGCGGCCTGTTGCGGGAATTGGGGGGGGGAGGTGCCGGTCGGCGCTACAGCCTGCAGATCGTCGGCACCGAAATCCGCGCCCTCGAAACCTGCATCGCCGACGTGGAGAACCGTCTGGCCACGCTCACCCGCCACGATCCGGCGGTCCAGTGCCTGCAGCAGATCAGCGGTGTCGGCCTTTTGACCTCCACCGCCCTGGTCGCCAGTGCGGTCGATCCCCAGCATTTCAAGAACGGACGCCATCTGGCGTCCTGGCTGGGACTGACGCCGCGGGCGTGCTCCAGCGGCCAACGCCGGACGCTCGGCCGGATCAGCAAACGCGGAGATGTCTACACACGGATGCTGCTCATCCACGGCGCCCGATCCGTGCTGCTTCGCGCCGGACAACTCGCCCGAGGCGGCAAACCCCTCAACGGACTACAACGCTGGGCGCTCGATCTCAAAGCGAGGGTTGGCCACAACAAAGCCGCCGTCGGTCTGGCCAACAAGCTCGCGCGCATCGCCTGGGCTTGTTGGCACGATGGCACAGACTTCGATCCCGATCAGGCGGTCGCCGTAGCCTGAGGCGGAGAAAAAGCGGGTCCATGCCGTTTCGAGTGGAAACCCGCGACGTCATGCGACCGCCGCAGGCCGCGTGTAAGGCGGTACTGGCAGGTGCGTGAGCTTGCCGCAGGTCAGGTAGATGATCGTCATCAGGTGTTCATGGGTGCGGAATCCGCGCGCTCTGGCGATCGCCGCCTGGACTTTGGAGTTGATCGACTCGGCGGCGCCGTTGGACAGCCCCAGCCGGAAACTGGTGACGATGCCGGCGAGGTGATTGCGCACGGTGGCGCCCAGGCGCTTGAAGGGCGTCAGGCGGCAGCGCCGGGCCCAGGACACCCAGCGCAGGAGCAGTGGCTCTGCGTCGACGCCGGCCTTGGCGGTTTCGAAGAGGCGGCGCAGCGCTTCCTTGAGCCGCCAGGCGCGGGCGGTTTTCAGATTCGAATGGGTCAGCCCATGCATGGCATCAATCTGCGCGCGACTCCAGCGGCGATGATCCTTGAGCGTGCCCCAGCGCAGGCCTTTGAGCTCGGGTGCAGTCTTGACCTCGGCGCGTCGGACTTCTTCGACCGCCTCGTTGGCCAGCTTGATGAGATGGAAGCGATCAAAGCACCGTGCAGCCTGCGGCAGATGGGTTGCGGCGCCGGCCTGAAAGGCCTTGGACAAGTCCATCGACACCGCCTGAATCGCCTGCGGATCGCCGCCGCGGGCGAGCAGGTCGCATGCGAAGGCCTCGAACACCGAAGCATCCTTGCCGGCGGTGCCGAACAGCACCCGGTGTGCCGGCCCCGCATCGTGAAACAGGCTGATAAAGCCCAGCCGGCCGATGTGCTTCTCATCCACTCCGACGCGCGAGACGTCCGCGAAAGACTCTTGCGCACGGGCTGCACGCACGAGCGGCTGCAGCACCCGCCACAAGCGGGCATCGCGCACGCCCAGCAGGCGTGCAACCTGCGCCACCGGCATCGCTCGCGCCAGGGTCAAGGCCAGCGCCTCGAACAGCAGCGTGAAGCCACTGCCCGGACGCGCCCAGGGCACCGTCACCTGCGTGGTCTTGCCGCAGGCCGAACAGCCCCCCCGTGGCAAACGCGCGTGGATGAACGCGCGGTACTGGAAGAAATGCAGATGTTGCCAAGTATGGTCCCGCCGGTCATTGATCGCCTGATCCGACGCCCCGCAGGCCGGGCAGCTCAAACGCGGGGACTGACAGCCAAGGTCGAAGTGAATCTCGCCGGCCTCCGGCACAAAACGAATGTCGATGACCTGCCACGGAGCCGACAGCCCCAACGCCGCTGTGAACAAGGTTTCCGATCCCGACATGCTCGCCTCCAACGCTTCATGACTGCCTCCATCAGGCAGCCCGAAGATTACCAGCGGCTTCCACTCGTTTCGGCATGGACCCGAAAAAGCGGCTTTCCGAAGGAGGTTTTGATTCCCACCGAGCGGTTGCGCAGGAGAAGACACGTTTCATGGCATGACAGGTCGGACCGGTTCGGGGCAACGCCGGTAACAATGCTGATCTAAAAGATCGTTGGAGCGATGGGCACCCCGAACGCGAAATCCATGAAGGCTCGGATCAACCCGATCCACTCAGAAGCCGGATATACGACTGCAACCGATTTGATCGCCTTGAAAAATCTCAATCTTCATCTGCGGGGTTGCGGGGGGAGTCCATATACGCTTGGTTGGGGCTCATTAGAACGGAAAGTCATCGTGTCTTGTAACAGCCGCAATGTCTTTGTCGCTTTTCAGAACTCGCTCGACGGTGGCCATAAGCTCCAAAACGTCAAGTGAAACATCAATCGGCTTGAACTTTGACCATGACCACTTCTTGGTTTGGTGCACCGACGGCAACAGCGCGTACTTTTTTGGGTCTGTCGCTGCGCCCGGATCAGAATAGATGCAAAGCCCCATTTTGAAATCGCCTCGCTCGACCGCAACCCACCAGCCCCAATCTTCGTTGCAGTATGACGGAACGTTGATGCCGGTTCGTGGCAGCTCGGCCTGAAGGTATTGACAGAGTGCCTTTCCGTACATGCGCTCATTCGTGAGTTCCTCATCCTCACCGGGAAGAATGGGGAACTTCTTTGTTTCAATGAGAAGGCAACTCTGTGGAATCACAATTCCCCCGATGAAGCCCAACGCCTGCCTTCAGCCGCCCACTTGGAGCGAATGACCGAAGGGAAGTAGCGGAAAGTGGGTCGGCTGCAAGGCATTGTTAGGTAACAATTTCTTGGGATTTGGTTGCTTTGGCATCTTTAAGAATTTTTATGCCGCCTCTGACTACTACGGCGGATATTATTGCCCCGATAACTAAATCTGGGTATCTACTACCGAGGAGCCAAACGAGAGCGCCAGAACAGATGACGCCAACGTTAGCAATTACGTCATTTGTGGAGAATATCCAGGATGCTCGCATGTGAACCCCGCCGTCTCGGTGCTTGGATATGAGCATTAGGCAGGCTACGTTAGCTATTAGCGCTAGAAGCCCGACAGCCATGATGAGCATGCTTTGAGGTTCGCTTCCATAGAGTGAGCGACGCACAACCTCAAAAAGGACTCCAAGACCGAGAATGATTTGGAGTACACCGCTTACACTTGCTGCTTTTGCTTGCTGAGAAATGCCTTTACCTACGACGTAAAGTGATATTCCGTAAACGGTAGCATCCGCTAGCATGTCCAATGAATCTGCGATAAGGCCGGTTGATTGGGCGTAGAAGCCTAACGCAGCCTCAACCACGAACATTACCCCATTGATAGAAAGAAGATAGGCCAGAGTAGTTCTTTCTAGCTTCTCTGCTTGCTCTGCGCCGCAGCCGCAATCTGACATTGGTTTGATTCCTCTTTGAGGGTGGGACTTGTTACCTAACGCTTATTAGATGTCAGGATGACGCCTAATCTGCCAATCAGACGTATAATCTGTACAGAATTTTTGTAAGTAACTGATGAGAATGGATATGTCATCAGAAAGTACGTCTGTTCAAAGCATAACCGCATCGGATTCAAGGCCTCCCAAGCTCTTGGATCAGGTCCGCCACCGTATACGCGCCAAGCACTACAGCTTGCGAACGGAGGAAACCTATGTCCACTGGATTAAACGCTTCATCGTGTTTCACGGCAAGCGGCACCCGGCGGATATGGGCGCGGTGGAGGTGGAGGCATTTCTGAGCCATCTGGCGGTGGATTTGAACGTGGCGGCAAATACCCAGAATCTGGCGCTCGCTTCGGTGCTCTTTCTGTATCGCGACGTTCTCGATGTGGATCTGCCCTGGATGAGCGACGTCACGCGCGCTAAGAAGCCGCAGCGTTTGCCAGTGGTCTTGAGTCGGTCAGAGGTGGAACGATTGCTGGCTCAGACTTCGGATGATGTTCCTGGCCTGATCGCGCGTTTGCTGTACGGAACCGGCATGCGTCTGATGGAGGCGGTGCGTCTGCGCGTCAAGGATGTAGACCTCGCAATGTCGCAGGTGACGGTGCGTGACGGCAAGGGCGCCAAGGATCGAGTGACCGTGCTGCCGCAAGTGCTTATCGAACCGATGCGCGTGCGGCTGTTGGTGCGGCACCAAATGTTTGAGCGGGACCTGAAAGCGGGGCGGGTGGACGTTTGGCTGCCGGATGCGCTCGATCGAAAGTATCCGAATGCGGGGCGTGAATGGGCCTGGCAGTACGTATTTGCCGCGTCCGGGTTATCGAAAGATCCACGAACAGGCGCCCAGCGCCGCCATCACGTCTCCGAACAGACGGTGCAAAGGGAGGTGAAGCAGGCGGCGGTGCGGGCGGGGATCTCCAAGCCGGTGTCGCCGCATGTGCTCCGCCATTCTTTTGCCACGCATTTATTGGAAAGTGGATATGACATTCGGACGGTGCAGGAGTTGTTGGGTCACCAGAACGTGAGCACTACGATGATCTATACGCATGTGCTCAATCGCGGTGGGCGCGGCGTGCGCAGCCCGTTGGATGCGCTGTAGCTGTAGCGGTCGCCGCCGTTCTCGCGGACAATTCCGCCATGCAATTCGAACTTCTCAAGACGTCCGCCGGGGCGCGACGTGGTCGGCTGCGCCTTAACCATGGCGTTGTCGAAACGCCGGTGTTCATGCCGGTCGGCACTTACGGCACGGTCAAGTCGGTGACGCCGGAGGAACTGCGCGACATCGGCGCCCAGATCATTCTGGGCAATACCTTCCATTTGATGCTGCGCCCAGGGCCGGAGCTGATGCGGCGCTTCGGTGGCCTGCACGGGTTCATGAATTGGCCCGGACCGATCCTTACCGATTCCGGCGGATTCCAGGTTTGGTCGCTGGCGGAACTGCGCAAGATCAGCGAAGAGGGCGTGCGCTTTCAGTCGCCCATCAACGGCGACCGGATTCTGCTGACGCCCGAGCGTTCGATCGAGGTTCAACATGCCCTGAACTCGGACATCGTGATGCAGTTCGACGAGTGCACGCCGTATCCGGCGACGTTGGAGCAGGCAAGGGCATCCATGGAGCTGTCGGCGCGGTGGGCGGCACGCTGCAAGAGTGCCCACAACGGTAGTGACAATGCCCTGTTCGGCATCGTTCAGGGCGGAATGCACGAGGGCTTGCGAGCCGAATCGCTGGATCGTCTGATGCAGGTCGGCTTCGATGGATATGCCATCGGCGGCCTATCGGTGGGGGAACCGGAGCCGGAGCGCCTGCATGTGTTGGACCATCTGGCGCCGCATCTGCCGCCGGCCTATCCGCACTACCTCATGGGCGTGGGAACGCCACGCGATCTGGTGCAAAGCGTGGCGCGTGGCGTGGACATGCTCGATTGCGTGATGCCCACGCGCAACGCGCGCAATGGCCATCTGTTCACGAGTCAGGGCGTAGTCCGGCTGCGCAACAGCCGTTATCGCGATGATGAAACGCCTCTGGACCCGCTCTGCGACTGCTACACCTGCCGCAACTACTCCAAGGCCTATCTCTATCACCTGGACAAGTGCAACGAGATTCTCGGGCCGCGACTGAACACGATCCACAATCTGCGCTACTACCAGAACGTGATGGCCCGAATTCGGGCAGCTATCGATGCCGACGACTATCCGCGCTTCATGGCAAATTTTCTGGCCTCTGACGAAGGGCGTGCCAAGAACGCAGCTTCGCAAGACTGATCCGGCAACAAGCCCCGTACAGCCTCAGATCGTGTCCAGCAGTGCGGCCACATCCTTTTCGATGGAGGCCGGCTTGTCGGTCGGCGCATAGCGCCGAATCACCTGACCCTCCGGGCCGACCAGGAACTTGGTGAAGTTCCATTTGATCCGTTCGGAGCCCAGCACGCCGGGCTTTTCGGACTTAAGCAATTTGTAGAGTGGGTGCGCGTCCTCGCCGTTGACCTTGATTTTGGCGAACATCGGAAAGCTTACATCGTAGGTCAGGGAGCAGAAATTCTTGATCTCATTCTCGTCGCCGGGTTCCTGATGGCCGAACTGGTCGCAGGGGAAACCCAGGATCGAGAATTTCCGATCCTTGTATTTTCGGTGCAGTGCTTCCAGGCCGGCGTACTGCGGCGTGAATCCACACTTGCTGGCCGTGTTGACGATCAGTAGAACCTGCCCGCGGTAGTCGCCCAGAGTCTGCGTCTGCCCGTCAATGCTTGCCGCTTCGATGTCGTAGATGCTCATGGCACTCCTTCGGTTCAGGCGGCTTCGTTCGACTGTGCGGCGGACGATGGTTTCGTGGAGGCCTGTTCCACGGCTTCGAGGAACTCGCGGCTCCAATGGCGAATGTCGTTGTAACGCACGATGTCGTACATGGTACGCAGACGGTCTTCGGATTCGGCGCGCCCCATGGTGATGCCCAGGTAGATCGAGCTGACCAGGTCATTGTGGTCGTGCGGATTGGTCAGCAGGGCGCCCTTGAGTTCGGCGGCGGCGCCGGCGAACTCGGACAGCACCAGCACACCGCGTCCCGAGGTGATGCCCTGCGCGGCGGCGAATTCCTTGGCGACCAGGTTCAGGCCGTCGCGCAGCGGCGTGATCCACATGACATCCGCCATCGCGTAGTACGCCACCACTTCCTCGAACGGGAAGCTGCGGAAGAAGAACTGCACCGGCTGCCAGCCAACCTGGGCGAAGCGGCCGTTGATGCGGCCCACCACTTGCTCGATCTGGGTCTGCAGGCTGCGATAGATCGTCATCTCGCGGGCGGCCGGTACGCAGATCGAGATCAGCGTGATCTTGCGATGCAGTTCCGGGTTTTCCGCGAGCAGGCGCTCGTAAGCCTGCATCTTTTCCAGAATGCCTTTGGTGTAGTCCAGGCGTTCCACGGACAGAATCAGGCGCAGACCCTTGAGCTGGGTGCGCAGCTCCGCCATCTGCGCCTGGGCCTTGTCGGACTTGAGGATTTCGTTGATCCGTTCGATGTTCACGCCCACCGGATTGGCGCCGATATGCACGCGCCGACCATTGGACTCGATGACGCTGGTGACTTCGTCCAGACCCATCGCGCAACCGTAGGTGAGGAAGCGCGGCGCGCAGCTTTGACGCTCGAGCACGCGAATCGGCATCACCCCGCGTGCAACGTCGACGAAGTTCTCGACCTGACGCGGAATATGAAAGCCCACGTAGTCGCACTGCAGCAGGCTGCCGATGATCGCGCGCCGCCAGGGCACCACGTTGAAGATATCGGCGGAGGGGAAGTAGGTGTGGTGGAAAAAGGCGATGCGCACGTCCGGGCGCATCTCGCGCAGGAACGCCGGAACCATCCACAGGTTGTAGTCGTGAATCCAGATGATGGCGTTTTCCGCGGCCTCGGCCGCGGCGGCCTCCGCGAACTTCTGGTTGACCTTGAGATACACCTGCCAATGATCTTCGCGGAAGCGCGCGCGTTCCCAGAACGTGTGCAGCAGCGGCCAGAAGGCTTCCTTTGAGAAGCTCTTGTAGAAGATGTCCACGTCCGACTTGGTCAGCGCCACGCGCGACGCAATCAGGTTGGGATAGCGGTCCACATCCACCGTGGTGTGGGTTTCGAAATTCTTGATCTTGGGATCTTTCACCGACCAGGCGATCCAGGCGCCGCGCTGGGCGTCGCCCTTGGCATCCTTTTCGAAGAAGCTCAGCAGCGTGGGCAGGATGCCGTTCGGCGACTGATGCCGTTGGCGCTTGACCGTGCCTTTGACCACGGTTTCCTCGTAGGGGAGCCGGTGGTAGACGATCACCATGTCGGACTTGCCGGGCTTGTAGTCCGGCGTGCCTAGTGCGGCCACGCCCTGCGGGCCCAGGAATCCGAAATGCGCGAGCGCTTCGAGGATGCCGCCGCAGCCCGGTCGGTGCGCGTGCAGCACTCGCGCGAGTCCCTTGGTCTGTTCCAGCAGCGCGGGCTCGGCGTTGCCGACACAGACACCCTTGAAGCCGAACGAGAACATCGACAGGTCGTTGACCGTGTCGCCGGCCACGAGCACCTGTTCGGTGTCGATCTTCTGGCTGTCGATGAAGGCCTTGAGCGTGGAGCCCTTGTTGACACCTTTCGGCAAGATGTCGAGATAGGTGTTGGCCGAGAACAGGACCTCGCAATCCAATTCGGCCGCGACGCGGTGGACCTCCTCGGTCACGTCACCAGCACGGCAGAAATACGAACACCGGCGTTCCTGCGGCGTGGCCTGGCGCTCCAGTTCCGGAAAGCGTTCCATGGCGGCGGCCACGGCCTGCTCGCCCGGCCAGCGGCCTTCGATCTGGGATTGCAGCGGTTGTACGGCTTGCCGCGTATGACCGTCACAGACCGTCGCGCCGACGTCGCAAATGATGTAGTCCGGCTGCGGAATGGACGGGTCCGACAGCAGCGGCAGCACGGTTTCCAGACCGCGACCGGTGACGAATACAAGCTGGATGTCCGGGTGGCGGGCGATCAATTGGTAGAGCTGATGGCGCTCTTCCGTGTCGCCTGCGAGAAAAGTGCCATCGAGATCGGTGGCGAGCAGCATGCGCGGGCTCCCTCGGTTGTCTGCGCGTCCGCCGGAAGCGGGAGCGCGATAGAGCGGAAATGCGTCGATCGGTATCGACGATTGGCTTTGTTAATTGTGGGTGATCATGAACCGGCACTCAAGCGGAGTGCTCGAAACCGGCGCACCAAGCCCCAGCCGATCAGTATTCTGCGGCTCAGTCGCTTAGCCATCGCTGAAGCTCAACGCCACGATGCGTGCCAGCTTGCCGTCGTCCAGACCCAACTGCGCGGCCGTCGCGGCATCCACCGTCACCGAATCCGGTTGTGGACCGTACTCGACAAGCGTACAGCGGAAGTCCTCGACGCCGTCGTTGGACAGCAGGTGGCGCGGGCCGGCCGACGGAGCGCCGACCTGCGTCGACAGTTTCTGTGATTTGCGCACTGTGCGTATGTCGGTGAGCGGTGCTTCCACCGTCGGGCCGCCGTCGAAAATGTCGATGTAGTACTGATAGCGGAAGCCTTCCTGTTGCAGCAGGTGCAGCGCCGGCGCGGTTTGCGGGTGGACCTTGCCCATGACTTCGCGGGCGGCTTCGGGCAGCAGCACCGTGTAGATCGGGTGCGGCGGCATCAGTTCGGCGATGAAGGCCTTGTTGCCCTGGCCGACGATGTGCTCGGCGTCACCGTAGTCGATCGTGAAGAAGTGGCGACCCAGACCTTCCCAGAACGGTGATTCGCCGGATTCGTTGGAGACACCGCGCATTTCGGCGATGACCTTTTTCGAGAACCGCTGCGGATGCGCCGCCATGAACAGGAATCGACACTTGGACAGCAGGCGCCCGGTACCGCCGGCGCGAAACTCCGGTTTGAGGTACAGCGAACACAGCACCGACGTGCCGGTGTAGTCATTGGACAGATACAGCGTGGGTATGCGGTTGTAGAGCTTGAATTCACGGCTGGCGTGTACCGTCATGCCCACGTGGTAGTTGTAGAACGGCTCGTCCAGTCCGCAGGCGGCCTCCACCGCGCAGCAGCCACCGATCTCGCCGGTGTCGGTTTCCTCAAGCACGAACATGTAGCGCTCATGCCCGGCCTCGCGCACCTGGGTGGCGAAGGACCGCACCGACAGCTCGATTTTCTCGCGCAGGTACTCGGCGACGGGGGGCAGGGAAGTGAAGCCGGTCCCGGCGGTCTGGGCCATGTGCAACAGGGCGTCGAGGTCCTCGAGCCCGATCGGTCGGATGATTTTCATACCTTGCCAATGTCTTGAAGGCTGAAAGCCGCCCCGGACCGGGGCGGCTTCAAAAATGGGTGTGTCCGCTACTGTATACGGCCCGGGCGAAATTCCGGGCGATCATTCAGAGCGATATTTCGCCGCGCGCCAGACGCAGCAACAGCAGTGCGGAGAGTTGTGCGCGCTCGCTCAGGCTGGAAATGCGCATGTATTCCGCGTCCGAGTGAATCTTGCCGCCGACCACGCCGAGGTTGTCGATATTCGGCAGGCCTTGCGCGGACAGATTGTTGCCGTCGCAGCAGCCGCCGGTCGGCAGGAATTCCAGACCGAAACCCAGTTCGCGGCCACAGTCTCCGATCAGCCCGGCCAGCTTTTCGGTCAGTCCGTGAAACGGCTTGGGCGGCCGGGTGAAACCGCCGCGCAGCTCAAGGCGAATGCCGTCGCGTTGGCCGATGTCCGCCATCAGTGATTCGAGCTGCGCCCGCATCCAGGATTCGTCTTCGGCGGTGGAAGTACGCACATTGAATTTGAACAGACTCAGCGCCGGCACCACATTGAGCGCGCCGCCGCCGCTGATGTAACCCGGATTGATGGTGACGCCGTCGCGCGTGCCGTTGAGCGCGTCCAGCGCTGCCACGAAATCGGCGCAGGCGCGGATCGCATTGCGGCCCAGGTGATGCTCGCGTCCGGCGTGCGCGGCACGGCCGTGCACGATCACGTCGAAATTGCCGCTGCCCTTGCGGGCGCCAGCGAGATTGCCGTCCGGGAACGAGGGTTCGTAGATCAGGCCGAAGCGGTTGCGTGTGGCGGCCTCGGCCAGCAGTGGTGCCGAACCGTGCGAGCCGATTTCCTCGTCGGGATTGAACAGCACCTCCCAGCCGATGGCCGCATGCCAGGGGCTGGCCTCCAGGGCACGCAGCGCCTGCAGCATGACCAGCTGACCACCCTTGAGATCGGCCACACCGGGGCCGTGCAGGGTGTCCTCATCGACCAGGCGTGCCGTCTGAAACGGATGATCGGCCGCGAACACGGTGTCCAGATGCCCGCACAGGAACACCTGCAACGGCGCTTGCGGACGTTTGCGCAGACGCACCGCGCGGCCCAGCGCGCGCTGGCGAAGCTCGCCGGAGTCCGCAGTGTTGGCGAACGGCGACACCTCAATGCGTTCCACCTGAGGGTGCAGATCCGCGAACAGGGCGATCAGGCGTTCGCCCATCGCGTTGACGCCGTCGACGTTGAAGCTGCCGGAATTGATGTTGGACAGGGCGATCAGCTCGTCCCGCATCGCGGACTGCTGGTCGGCGATGCCTTGCAATAGCGGCGCGTAAGCGGCGTCCATGGCGATCCTGCGTGTGCAAAGCACCATTGTACGGTCGCCGCTCCAATCGCCGGTTGGCCGGAATTGTCCGCCGGCCTTGTCCGGCACGTCCGGCCGACTGTCCGCGGACAGTGACCGGTTCGGTAAAGTTTTAATTTAAGTAAATAAAATCAACAAGATAATTTTAATTTTAAACTGGTATGCCGCTTGCGCCATCACACCCTGAACCGTTCGGAGAAGATCATGCGCAGTACCGGGGAGTCGGCGAAGCCGCGCGTCGTTGCGAGCATCAGCTCGGTCATCATGCTGGCCGTTGCGCTGTGCATGCTGCCGGGTGCGGCGCGGGCGGAGGGTCTGATGCAGGCCTATCGCAAGGCATTGACGCAGGACATGACGCTGGTCGCGGCGCTGGAAGCGCGCAATGCGGCGATCGAGGCGCGGCCACAGGCGGTTTCCAATTTTCTGCCGCAGCTCAATGCCAATGCCGGCTATGCGCGGGAGCGCTATCACTATGAATCCGATGCGGCCGGTGTACCGGATGACCCTTCCGATCCGGAGCCGGACGCCACTGACGATGTGCGTCTCTCCGGTTCGCGCCGCGAGTGGTCGCTGAGCCTGTCGCAGACCCTGTGGAGCTTTGAAGCCTTTCACCAGTTGCAGAGCGCGAGCCTGGACGTGGCCAGTGCCGAGGCGAGCTATCGCGCGGCGCAGCAGGACCTGATGCTGCGGGTCGCCCAGGCCTATTTCGAGGTACTGGCGGCCTCCGACGCCTTGTTCGCCAACAAGGCCGAGCGCGAGTCCTACGCCACGCTGGTGGACCAGGCGCAGAAGCGGCTCAGCACCGGTCTCGGTGCACGCATCGGTGTGGACGAGGCGCGAGCCTTCTACGAACTCACCGCGCAAAGCGTGATCGATTCGGAAACCGCCTTGATGGACGCGCAGCGCGCCCTGGCGCAGATCACCGGCACGCTGGACCTCGTGGTCACGCCGCTGGCCGAGGAGATTCCCTTGCGCCGCCCGGATCCGGAATCGGCCGACGACTGGGCGCAGGCCGCCTCGCGCAGCAACTACTCCGTGCTGGCGGCCAGCCTGGACGCGGACTCCGCCGAACGCACGGTCGCGGCGACGCGCGCACAGCATCTGCCGAGCCTGCAGCTGCAGGGCACGGTCGGTCACACCGCGCTGTCGCCGCAACTCGGCAGCGACTATCGCGCGGACAGTCTCGGCGTCTACGTCGACTGGCCGATCTTCAGTGGTGGCCTGGTGCGCTCACGGGTGCGCGAGGCCAGCGCCTTGCAGCGCGGCGCCGAAGCCAGCCTGGAAAGCGCACGCCGCGATGTGGATCGGCAGGCGCGCCTGGCCTATCGCGGTGTGGTCGCCGGCATCCACAAGCTGCAATCAAATCAGCGCGCCGTGAACGCCAATCGCACGGCGCTGGACGCCAGCCGCAGCGGCGTCGAAGTGGGCACACGCACCGAGTTCGATCTGCTCAATGCGCAGAACAATTACTACGCCGCGCTGCGCAGCTACTACCAATCGCGCTACGACTATCTGACCAACCTGCTGCAGCTCAAGGCCCTGGCCGGGCGCCTGGTCGAAGCCGATCTGGTGGCCATCGACGCGCTGCTGGACGCGGATGCCAAGCGGAGCCAGCCCTGATGTCCGGCGGACTGTCCGGGCGTCGTCCGCGGACGCGTGCGCCCTCGTTATTTGTTTTTGAATTATCAAATAAAACAGTTAATTACTTAACAAACTTGAAGTGGCGCGCGGTTTGCGCGTTGCTGTCATCACGCCGCGTTTCGCGGCCGGGGAGTCGATAGATGTTTCGTGACACGAGTGCACAGGACCGGGTCGTCGAGCGAGCGTCGTTCTGGAAACGGCGGCGGCTTCCGATCGCGATCGCGCTGCTGCTGCTGGTGGCGCTGGTGCTGCTGATGCCGGGGCTGGCGCGCCTGTGGTCGGCCGAAAAATCGGTGAGCGCCTCGCGTCTGTCGATCGCCACGGTGGAGCGCGGCCGTTTCGTGCGGGACATCGCGGCCGAGGGACGGGTGGTCGCGGCCGTCAGCCCCACGCTGTACGCCGCCGCCGCCGGCACCGTGAGTTTCGAAATCACGGCCGGGCATGACGTGGCGCAAGGCGAGGTGCTCGGCACCATCGAAAGCCCGGAGCTGGAAAGCGAACTGGCGCAGGAGCAATCGGCCTTGCAGGCGATGACGGTGGACTACCAGCGCGCCCAGCTCGATGCCCGGCAGCAGGCGCTGGTGGCGGACGAGACGCTGGAGAAGGCACGCATCGACCGGAATGCCGCGGCGACCGAGCAGGCGCGGACGCAGAAGGCCTTCGATCTCGGCGTGATTCCGGAGATTGAGGTGATGCGCACCCAGGCTGCGCTGGACAAGGCCGAGGTGGCCTACAAGCACGCGCAAAGTGACCGCGGCCTGCAATCCGAAGGGCTCGCGTTCGAAGTGGATGCCAAGCGCCTGGCGCGCGACCGGCAGGCCTTGCTGGTCAAGGATCTCGATCGCAAGGTCGATCTGCTGAGCCTGCATTCCCCGGTTTCGGGGCAGGTCGGTCAACTGCTGGTCGCCGAGCGCGCCTATGTCGCCAAGGACACGCCCTTGCTCACGGTGATCGACCTCAGCGCGCTGGAGGTGGAACTCAAGGTGCCGGAAAGCTTCGCGCGCGATCTGGCGGTGGGCATGCCGGCCGAGATTCGCGGCAGTGGCCGCGAGTTCACCGGTGAGGTCGGCGCCGTCTCGCCGGAGGTCGTCAGCGGTGAGGTCACGGCCCGTGTGCGCTTCACCGGCGATGCGCCCCAGGGATTGCGTCAGAACCAGCGCCTCTCGGTGCGCGTGCTGCTCGACGCCCGCGACGATGTGCTGATGGTGGCGCGCGGTCCGTTCCTGGAATCCGGGGGCGGCAACAGCGCCTACGTGGTTCAGGGCGACATCGCCGAGCGCCGCGTGATCCATACCGGCGCCGCCAGCATCGACAAGGTCGAGGTGCTCGACGGCCTGCAGGTCGGCGAACGCATCGTGATTTCCGGAACCGATAACTTCGATGGCGCGCAGCGCGTCGTCATCAGCCGCTAAACGTACTTTAAGAAAGTCTCGTAATTGCCTAAACGTACAGGATTATTTCCATGCTTAAGATGACTCATCTGTCCAAGGCCTTCCGCACCGAAGTGGTGGAAACCTTCGCCTTGCGTGACTTCTCGATCCACGTGCGCGAAGGCGAATTCGTGGCCGTGACCGGTCCTTCCGGTTCCGGCAAGACCACGTTCCTCAACATCGCCGGCTTGCTGGAAACGCCGACCGACGGAACCTACGAACTCGACAGCCAGGACGTGAGCCGTCTCGGCGACGATGCGCGCTCGCGCATCCGCAACGAGAAGATCGGCTTCATTTTCCAGGCCTTCAATCTGATTCCCGATCTCAATGTGTTCGACAACGTCGACGTGCCCTTGCGCTATCGCGGCATGAAGGGCTCCGAACGCAAGCGCCGCATCGACGACGCGCTGGCGCGTGTCGGTCTGTCGGCCCGCACCAAGCATTATCCGGCCGAACTTTCGGGCGGCCAGCAGCAGCGCGTGGCGATCGCGCGCGCGCTGGCCGGCAGCCCGCGTCTGCTGCTGGCGGACGAACCCACCGGCAACCTCGACACGCAGATGGCGCGCGCCGTGATGGAATTGCTGGAAGAGATTCACCGTGAGGGCGCGACCATCGTCATGGTCACGCACGACCCGGAACTGGCGGCGCGCGCGCAGCGCAACGTGCATGTGATCGACGGGCAGGTGGTGGACGTGGGCGACGCCGAGGCACGGCTCGCCGCCAGCGCCGTGCAGGCCTGAGGTCGGCATCGCATGTTCCGCTACTACGCCTGGCTCGCCGCGCGCGGCCTGAAACGCAACCCCGGACTCACGGCGCTGATGGTGCTGGCGATCGGCATCGGCATCGGCGCCAGCGTGACCACGCTGACGGTGCTGCAGGTGCTGTCCGGCGATCCCTTGCCCGGCAAGAGCGACACGCTGTTCTATCCGCAGATCGATCCGCAGGATTCGCTGGGCTATCAGCCGGGCGAGGAACCGCCCGATGTCATCAGCTATCTGGACGCCAAGAACCTGCTGAACGCGGGCCGCGCCGACCGTCAGGCGGTGATGACCGGTGGCGGCGCAGCGGTCATTCCGGACAAGGCGGGGATCGATCCGTACCTGCTGGATCTGCGCTACACCTCGGCCGATTTTTTTGCGATGTTCGAGGTTCCGTTCTTGCACGGTAGCGGCTGGACCGCCGCGGACGATGAGGCGCGTGCGCGCGTAGTGGTGATCTCGCGCCGCCTCAACGACAAGCTGTTCGACGGCGGCAACAGCGTGGACCGCACGCTGCGCCTCAACAATCAGGACTTCCGCATCGTCGGCGTGATCGACGAATGGCGCCCGAACCCGCATTTCTACGACCTCAATACCGGCAACTATTCCGATTCCGAAGAGGCCTTCGTCCCGCTGGAAACGGCCATCCAACTGGAAATGGGGCGCAACGGCACGATGAACTGCTTCGGGGACGAGCGGCTCTCGCCGGTGCAGGCGCTGACCTCCGGAAGCTGCATGTGGCTGCAGTACTGGGTGGAGCTCGACTCGGCCGAAAAGCAGAAGGATTACCTGAATTTCCTGACGAGCTACAGCGAGGAGCAGCGGCGGCTCGGGCGCTTCGAGCGGCCCGTCAACGTGCGGCTGCGTAGCCTGATGCAATGGCTGGACTATCAGAAGGTCGTGCCCGAGGACGTGCGCCTGCAATCCTGGATCGCGCTCGGTTTCCTGGTGGTGTGCATCGTCAACACCGTGGGACTGATGCTGGCCAAGTTCCTGCGTCGCAGCAATGAAGTGGCCGTGCGGCGGGCGCTAGGCGCACCGCGCGCCTCGATCTTCTCTCAGTTCCTGCTTGAAGCCGGGGCCGTGGGGGCGGCCGGGGCGCTGCTGGGTCTGGCGCTGTCGCTGGCCGGGCTCGCCGCCGTGCGCATGCAGCCGGTGGACTATGCGGAGCTTGCGCACCTCAACGGCCTGATGTTCTGCGCCGCGGTGTTGATGGCGGTGGTCGCCAGCCTCATCGCCGGTCTGCTGCCGGCCTGGCAGGCCTGCCGCGTGCCGCCGGCGCTACAGCTCAAGAGCGAGTGAACATGGATATCCAACCGATACTCAAGGCCCTGCGTCACCAGAAGACCGCGGCGCTGCTGATCGCCTTTGAGATTGCGCTGGCCTGCGCGATCATCTGCAACGCCACCTTCCTGATTGTCAGCCGTCTGGAGCGCAGCCAGATGCTCAGCGGCGTCGCGGAAAGCGAATTGCTGCGCATTCGCGCCGCCAGCCTCGACGATGACGAAGACAAGATGGCGAGGATTCGCGAGGACATTGCGGGGCTGCGCGGCATTCCCGGCGTGGTCTCGGTGACCGCCACGCAGCAGGTGCCATTCGGGCAATCGTCGTGGAATTCCGGGGTGCGCACCTCGCCCGATCAGCAGAACTCGGTGGTCAATGCCACCACGTACTACGACGGCGGCGACATGGTCTCCACCTTCGGCCTGAAGCTGGTCGCAGGCCGTGACTTCTCGCCGGACGAGTACTACGACTTCGACGACGTGGCCAGCGGTGCCGTGACGCCCAGTTCGATCATCATCACCCGGACGTTGGCGAATCGCCTCTGGCCCGGCGAACCGCCTCTGAACCAGGCCATCTACATGGGCGGCAGCGATCCGCTGCGCGTCATCGGCGTGGTCGAAACACTGGTGCGGCCCTCGATCTGGGACGACAGCACCGCCCACGACTGCGTGATCTTTCCGACGCGGGGCGCACCTGGAACCCAGTACGTATTGCGTGTCCAGGGCATCAGCCCGGACGCGGTGATCGAGAGCGCCACGGCCAAATTGAAAGCCTTGCAGCCAAACCGCATCGTGCGCGGTGCGGAAACCTTCACCCAATTGCGCGAGGAATATTTCCGCCAGGACCGTGTCATGGCCGTGCTGTTGATGACCGTGATCGCGGCGCTGCTGGTGGTCACGGCGCTGGGTATCGTCGGACTGGCCAGTTTCTGGGTGCAACGCCGCCAGCGCCACATCGGCATCCGCCGTGCGCTCGGCGCCACGCGCAGCAACATCCTGCGCTATTTCCAGCTTGAGAATTTCCTGATCGTCAGCGCCGGAATCCTGGCCGGCATGTTCGCGGCCTACGGTATCAACGCCTGGTTGATGCAGCACTACGAATTGCCGCGACTGCCGGCGTACTACCTGCCGATCGGCGCGCTGAGCCTGTGGCTGCTGGGACAGCTTTCGGTGCTGCACCCGGCACTGCGAGCCACGCGCGTGCCGCCGGCGATGGCCACGCGGGGCGGGTGATACGCATGTCCTACAGTCTGCAACTGGCCTGGCTCGGCATCCGCCGAAATCCGGCGATTGCCGGTCTGATCGTGCTGACCCTGGCCTTGGGCGTCGGCGCCACCATGACCGCGCTGGCGCTGTTCCTGTTGTTGTCGAGCGACCCACTGCCGGATCGCAGCGGTCAGGTTTACGCGGTGCAGATCGATTCGCGGGAAGCGCCAGCCCCGACCGAGGATTCGACGTCGCCGGAGCCGCCCGACCTGATCGGGATGAGCGACGGCCTGCGTCTGCTCGATGCGCGCCGTGCCCAGCGTCAGGCCTTGATGGTCAACGCACTGTTCTCGATTCGTAGCGGACAGGCATCCAAGGACGGAGAGATCGGACTGATGGCCACGGCTGACCTGTTCCCGATGTTCGGCGTTCGGTTCCTCTACGGCGGGCCCTGGACCGCGGCCGACGAACAGGCGAGGGCGCGCGTGGTCGTGATCTCGGCCGAACTCAATCAGACCCTGTTCGATGGCCGCAACAGCGTCGGCGAAACCGTGGAGGTCAATGGCGAGACCTTTCGTGTCGCCGGCATCAGCGCGCGCTGGAATCCGAGGCCGCATTTCTTCCTGCTGTCCTCCTTCGTCTATGGCGACGAGGGCGAGCAGATCTTCGTGCCGGTGCAGACTGCGAACGAGTTGGGCTTTTCGCCAGTGGGGCAGATCAACTGCAACGGCCGCTCCGCACTGAACATGCAAAGCCCGGACCCGGATCGCTGTCGCTGGCTGGCGTATTGGGTGGAATTCGAGAGCGCCGCCGCGGTGCAGTCGTATCGCGACTATCTGTTGGCCGATTCGCGCGAACAACAGGCGCTCGGCCGCTTCGAACGCGCGCCCAACGTGAAGCTGTCCACGGTCAATGAATGGCTGGAGGCACACAAGGTGGTGCCGGACGACGTGCGTCTCGGCGTCTGGATCGCGTTCTCGCTGTTCGCGGTGTGTCTGGCCAACGCGGCCGGTTTGCTGTCCGCCAAGTTCCTGCGGCGTTCGTCCGAAATCGGCATCCGCCGTGCCCTGGGTGCGACGCGGCGCTCCGTGTTCGTGCAATACCTGGCCGAGGCGGGCCTGCTTGGCCTGCTCGGCAGCGTCTGCGCCTTGCCGCTGGTGGCGCTCGGCCTGTGGGTGATCCGACAGCAGCCGGTGGCCTATGCCTTCATGGCCGAGATCGATCCCTGGCTGTTCCTTGAGTTGCTGGTGCTGGCGGTGTTGGTCACGGCGGTCGTCGGTGGCCTGCCGGCCTGGCGTGCGTGCCGGGTGGCCCCGGCGATCCAGGTCAAGAGTCTGTAGCCATGTCTCTATCCCAGCTTTTGTCGAGCCTGCGCCGGAACAAGTTCATGGCCCTGCTGTTGGCGATCGAGGTCGCATTTGCCTGCGCGGTGGTGACCAATGCGCTGTTCCTGCTCCAGAACAAGCTGGCGCCGATGCTGTTGTCGGACGGTGTTGCCGCCGACGAGGTGGTGCTGGTCAACGGGCTGATCAATTTCGGCGGTTTCCCGAAGACGCAGATCGACGGCGCCAGCCGCGCACTGCAGCAGATTCCCGGCGTTCGCGCGGTGAGCGTCGGCGGCCTGCCGTATGACGGAAAATTCCAGTTCAGGAGCCGATTGCGGCCGGAGCAGGACGATGGCGACGCCATAGAGGGCAGTTTCTACCTGCATCACAACCTGGTGCAGGCGCTGGGGCTGGAAGTGGTCGAGGGGCGCGATTTTCTGCCGGAGGAGCGCATCGACCTTCCGTTCGGCAAGATCGGTGGCGATGAGATGTCGGGGCGCAGTGCCCTGATCACCCGCGGTCTCGCCGATCGGCTGTTCGGCGAGGGGCAGGGGCTTGGCCGCTCCGTGCGCACGGGTGCCAGCGAAAGCGGTTCGGCAACGAAGGTGGTCGGCATCCTCGCCGACTTCATTCGACCCGAACCCACGGACGCCGCCGTGGCGCAGTACACCATGGTCCTGCCGCTGCGGCTGGTCGACGTGCCGATCCTCGGCTTCGCCCTGCGGATCGACCCCGCGCAGCGGGACGCCGTGATCAAGGCGGTGCCGGCGGCGCTGGAGGCTCAGTTGCAGTCGCAAGCCGGATTCGACCTCGAAGTGCAGCCGTTCGACGAAGTGCGCGACGCCTACTTCCAGACCAGCCGTGCACTGGTGTGGTTGCTGTTGACGGTGGCCGGCGTGGTGGTGGCGATCACCGCTACCGGCATTGCCGGACTCACCGGGTTCTGGGTGCAGCAGCGACAGCGCCAGATCGGAATCCGGCGCGCCCTGGGCGCGCGTCGCCGCGACATCCTGCGTCTGTTCCAGGCCGAGAACCTGGTGATCGTGCTGGTCGGCTCCTGCTGCGGCCTCGCGCTGGCCTGGGGCATCAACCTGCTGCTGATGCAGCGCTACGAACTGCCACGCCTGCCGTGGGTTTATCTGCCCCTCGGCGCGGCGGTGCTGTTCGTTCTGGGACAGCTCGCGATTCTGCTGCCGGCGATTCGCGCCACGCGGGTGCCGCCGGCAACCGCCACACGCAACGCATAACAAGGGATCACTGAACCATGTGGGGATATTTCGCGGGATTGTCGTGGCGCAGCCTGCGCCGCACACCGGCGCTGACGGCCTTGATGGTACTGACGATCGCTTTGGGCATCGGCGCCTCGATGACCTCGTTCGCGGTGTTTCGTGCCGCCTCGGGTGATCCGATTCCCTGGAAGTCGCACCAGCTGTTCGTGCCGCTGATCGATTTGTGGGGGCCGGAACATCACGACGATGACAAGGAACCGCCCGACGCCCTGAGCTACACCGACGCCACGGCGCTGATGCGGGCGCATGCTGCCAAACACCAGTCGGCACTCTATCCGGTGGGTTTCTCCCTGATCCCCGCAGACGCCTCGCGTTCGCCGTTCACGGTGCAAGGCCACGCGGTGTACAGCGAGTTCTTTCCGATGGTGGATGTGGGTTTCCGCTACGGCGGATCCTGGGGCGAAACCGGGGATGAACAGCACCTGGCGCAGGTGGTGATCAGCAGCGCGCTCAACGAAAAGCTGTTCGGCGGCGAGAACAGTGTCGGCCGTGAGATTGATCTTGACGGCACGCGGTTTCGTATCGTTGGTGTGCTTGAGGCGTGGAATCCGCAGCCCCTCTTCTATGACATCGCCAACGGGAACCATTTCGGCAGTACGGATGATCTGTTCGTCCCGTTCAACTGGGCGATCGATCACCGGATGCAAACTCGGGGTAACAACAATTGCGCCACCGACTCGGACCCGGGCTGGGACGGCTACCTGCGATCCTCATGCGTGTGGATCAGCATGCTGGTGGAACTGCCGGCGGTGGCCGACGCCGAAGCCTACCGGCGCTTTCTGGATGGCTATCACAGCGAACAGCAGGCCGCGGGCCGTTTTGACTGGGCGCCCAACAACCGTTTGCACAACTTGCCGGAGTGGCTAGCCCATGAGCATGTGGTGCCTGACGAATCCCGGGTGTCGATGCTGATCGCTTTCGGGTTTCTGATCGTGTGCCTGTTCAACGTGATCGGCCTGTTGCTGGCGAAGTTCATGCGGCGTGCACCCGAGATCGGCGTGCGGCGTGCACTCGGCGCCTCCAGGGGGCGGATCGTCCAGCAGTTCGTCATCGAATCGGGCGTGATCGGTCTGGTCGGCGGCCTGCTCGGTCTGGGCTTCACCGCGCTGGGCCTGGCCGGTGTCGGCCTGATTTTCGATCCCGACATCGCAGACTTGGCGAGGCTCGACAGCGAACTGGTTCTGGCGACGGTATTGCTGGCGGTGATCGCCACCGTGCTGGCCGGACTGTTCCCGACCTTGCGGGCTGCACAGGTACGGCCTGCCTGGCAGCTCAAGGCCAACTGAGGACGAACCGACATGAGTCTCAAACCCATACTCAGCGCACTGCTGCACAACAAGGCCGGTGCGATCCTGATTTCGCTGCAGATCGCGCTGACGCTGGCGATCATCTGCAACGCCCTGTTCATCATTCATCAAAGGCTCAGCTACATCGATCGACCCAGCGGGCTCGACGAATCCGAGCTGTTCACGTTTATCAACGTCTGGGTCGGGCGTCCCGCCGACCAGAATCTGGCCGACCTGCTATTGCGCGATTTGCAGACCTTGCGCAGCACGCCCGGCGTGGTCGACGCATTCTTCAGCAACAGCTACCCCTTGCGCGGCGGCGGCTGGAGCACCGGCCTGCAACGCCAGTTGGGGGACAAGCAGCCGCGTGCACATGCCGCCCTCTACATGGTCGACGAGCATGCCTTGGCGACCTATGGCGCCCAGCTCGTGGCCGGCCGCAACTTCACCGCCGCGGATGTCAACGAATACGGTTCGCAGGAAACGATGGAGCCCAAGGTCGTGATGCTGACGCGCGCCATTGCCGATAAGCTGTTTCCGGACGGCGATGCGCTCGGAAATACCTTGTACCTCAGCGACAAGGTGTCCCCCTCGACGGTCGTGGGCATCGTCGAGCGCCTGCAGACGCCCTGGGTCGGCGGCGCCTGGGCCGACGGTTTCTATGAAAACACGATACTGGTGCCATACCGCTCGATCGCAGAGCCTGGCGGCTATCTGATCGTGCGTGCCGAACCCGGTCGCCGCGACGAGGCGATGAAGGCCGTCGAACAGCGTCTGCTCGCCAGCGATCGCATGCGGGTGATTTCGCGCATGCGCAGCTATGAGGAGGTGCGCGCCAACGCCTATCGCCGCGACCGCGGCATGGCCATTCTGATGAGCGTGATCTGCGGCGTGCTGCTGCTGGTCACGGCCGCCGGCATTGTCGGCCTGGCCAATTTCTGGGTGGGGCAGCGTCATCGGCAGATCGGCATCCGCCGCGCGCTCGGTGCACGCCGCCGCGACATTTTGTGTTATTTCCAGATCGAAAATCTGATGATCAGCCTGGTCGGCGTCGTCATCGGTATCGCCGCGGCGATACTGCTGAATCTGTGGCTGGTCACGCATTACGAGATGGCGCGCCTCTCGCTGCTCTACATCCTTGTGGCCGCCGTGCTGGTCCTCGCGCTCGGTCAGCTCGCCGTGCTGCAGCCGGCGCGCCGTGCCTCCCGCGTGCCGCCGATGGTGGCGACGCGCGAGGCATAGGGCAGGGTAGGATTGATCCATGCGTACCGTACTGATCATCGACGACAACCAAGCGGTGGGCGACGCCCTGTCGCTGTTGCTGTCGCTGCACGAAATCCGCGCCCTGATCGCGTATTCGCCGGAGGAAGGGCTGGCCGAACTCGACCGCAGCGATGTCGATGTGGTGATCCAGGACATGAACTTCACCGCGGACACCACCTCGGGCGAGGAGGGCGTGGCCCTGTTCCGGGCGATCCGCGAACGGCATCCGGATCTGCCGGTGATTCTGCTCACGGCGTGGACGCACCTGGAAACCGCGGTGGAGCTGGTCAAGGCCGGTGCCGCCGACTATGTGGCCAAGCCCTGGGACGACGCCAAGCTCTCGGCGACGGTCGAAAACCTGCTGGAACTCTCCGAAAGCACGCGCGAGGTCTCGCGCCATCGGCGCGAACGGCGCCGTCGTCGCGCGGAACTCGAATCGCGCTACGACCTGCGCGGCATCGTCTACGGCGCCACCGCCACCGAGCGAGTGATCGAGCTGGCCTGCCAGGTCGCGCGGGCCGAGATTCCGGTGCTGATCACCGGCCCCAACGGCGCCGGCAAGGAACGCATCGCCGACATCCTGCATGCCAATTCGGCCGTCAGGCGCGGCGCCTTCGTCACCGTCAATTGCGGCGCCCTGCCGTCCGAGTTGATCGAAGCGGAGCTGTTCGGCGCGGAGGCCGGCGCCTACACCGGTTCGACCCGAGCGCGCGAAGGGCGTTTCGAACTGGCCGATGGCGGCACGCTGTTCCTGGACGAAATCGGCAATCTGCCCTTGTCGGGGCAGGTGAAGTTGCTGCGCGTGCTCGAATCCGGCGATTTCGAGCGCCTCGGGTCGGCGCGCACGCGGCACGTCAAGGTGCGGCTGCTCAGCGCCACCAATGCCGATCTGCCGGCGATGATCGAGGAAGGCACGTTTCGCGAAGACCTTTATTACCGGCTCAATGTCATCGAGGTTCGCCTGCCGCCGCTGGCGGAGCGCTGCGATGACATCCCGCCGCTGGCCGAGCATTTCCTGAATGGCGAGGCACGCCTCTCCGACGAGGCGCGGGACGCGCTCATGGCCCATTCCTGGCCCGGTAACGTGCGTGAACTGCGCAACGCGCTGGAACGCGCCCGCCTGCTGTGCCGGGACGGCGTGATCGAGGTGGCCGATCTCAATCTGCCGGCGCGCAAGCCCGGTGCGGTGCGCAATCTGTACGAGCCGGACAAGGCCGCCGTCGAAGCCGCGCTGGCCGCCGCCGGCGGTGTGATCAGCCGTGCGGCGCAATCGCTGGGCCTGTCGCGTCAGGCCCTGTACCGGCGCATGGAGCGTTTCGGAATGTCGGAATCCTGAGCCGGTGAGCGTGATGCCTCGCCGCGTTTCATGAAGGGCTCCAGCTTTTCCGTTGAAGGCAAGCTGGCGGCCTTGCTGCTGGCGGTCTACGCCTGTGGCGTGCTCACGGCCGGCGTGTTCGTCAATCTCCTGAAAGGCGACCACTGGGCCTTGCTGCTGGCGTTTCTGCTCGGCGCGCCGGTGGTGCTGCTGATCGCGCGCCAGGCCGTGCAGCCGGCGGCACGCCTGTTGCGAGCCTTGCAGGGCGCGGTGGCCAGCTATCGCGACGGCGACTTCAGTGTCTCCATCGCCAACGACCGCAACGACGAACTGGGTCAGCTTGTCGCCGTTCACAACGAACTCGGCCAGACCTTGCGCGAGCAGCGCCAGCATCTGGTGCAGCGCGAACTGCTGCTGGACACCGTGGTCCAGAACACCCCGGTGTCGCTGGTGCTGACCGAAGCCAGCGGCCGCGTCGCCTATGCCAATCTGGCGGCGCGCAAGCTGTTCAACGAGGGAAAGAGCCTCGGCGGACAGTCGTTTCAGGCCATCATCGCCGCACTGCCGGTCGTCGTGCGGGACGCCGTGTCCGGCGGCGAAGACGTGCTGTTCACGGTGACGCTGGACGGCAATGACGAAACCTTTCACGTGTCCCAGCGCGGTTTCCGTCTGCAGGGTCGCGCGCACCGTCTGTACCTGTTCCGCCGCATGACGCGCGAACTGTCGCGCCAGGAAGTGGCCACCTGGAAGAAGGTGATTCGGGTGATCAGCCACGAATTGAACAACTCGCTGGCGCCGATTTCCTCCATGGCCCACTCCGGGGCCGAACTGGCGCGGCGTGGCGATACCACGCGCCTGCCACAAGTGTTCGCGTCGATCAGCGAGCGCACCCGGCATCTGCATGGCTTCATCGACGGCTATGCGCGCTTCGCCAAGCTTCCGGTGCCGCAGGCCGAGCCGGTGGTCTGGGACGAATTCGTGGCCACGTTGGCCGAGCAGGTGGCGTTTCGCCTGGTCGGCGCGCTTCCGGAAGACGCCGCCTGGTTCGACCGCGTACAAATCGAACAGGTGTTGATCAATCTCATCAAGAACGCGCACGAGGCCGGCGGTGCCGCCGATGCCGTGGCGCTGTCGGTGCGGCGCGTGGCCGATGAGTTTCACATCGAAGTCGCCGATCGCGGCAGCGGCATGAGCGAGGCGGTACTGGCCAACGCCTTGTTGCCGTTCTATTCGACCAAGCGCAGCGGCACCGGCCTGGGGCTGGCGCTGGCTCGCGAGATCGTCGAAGCGCACGCGGGCCGTATTCAGTTGGCCAATCGCAGCGGCGGCGGACTGCGGGTACGCCTGGTGCTTCCGGCAACGGTGCGTGAAGCGGCTCGGTGAGTCTCGCCGCGATTGCGCAATCGGTACGCGGTTTGCTTCACTGGCGTCCTTCACTGGGAGTTCCGGATGGGCGCGACGGGGTTTGCGCGCCGGGCCACCCTTTTCTCGAAACGAACAATCGCGGTCAGCCTTGGCCGCCACGGGGTAGGCGATGAGCGGGGATGACTTGGTGGATGATCTGCGCGAGCCCAGGCTATGGCAGGCGCTGATGCCGCTGGCCGTACTGGTGGCGATGCTGACCGCCGCCGTGGCCCTGTTCGGCAGCGATTCCTCGTACGGCCCCAATCAGATCGGGCTGCTGGCCGCGGCCGGCTTTGCGATCGCCGTCGGCATGTGCAATGGCTCGTCGTGGAAGGATTTCGAGAACGCGATCGCGCAAAGCATCGCGGTCTCGTCCAACGCCATGCTGATTCTGCTGATGGTGGGTGCGGTCATCGGCAGCTGGATACTCAGCGGCACCGTGCCGACGCTGATCTACTACGGGCTGGAGCTGCTGCATCCCTCGGTGTTCTACGCCGCGAGCTGTCTCATCTGCGCCGTCATTGGCCTCGCGATCGGCAGTTCCTGGACGGTGGCCGGGACCGTCGGCGTGGCGCTGATGGGGGTGGCCGTTGGCTTGGGCTTGAACCCGGCCATTGCGGCTGGCGCGGTGATCTCCGGCGCCTACTTCGGCGACAAGATGTCCCCGCTTTCCGATACCACCAATCTTGCGCCGGCCGTCGCCGGGTCGGAACTGTTCGACCATATCCGGCACATGGGTTGGACGACCCTGCCGAGCTTCGCGCTGGCCTTGCTCATTTTCGTGGCCCTGGGATTGTCTGCGGACGTGTCCGGCAATGTCCAAGGCCCTGCCGCCTTGCTGGCCTCCATCGATGCCCAATTTGCGATCGGCTTGCACCTGTTGATACCGGTGATCGTGGTTCTGGGGCTTGCGATGCGGCGCGCGCCGGCCTTGCCGACGCTGGCCGCCGGCGCGGTGATCGGCTTGATCTTCGCCGCGATCTTTCAGGGCGAACGTGTCGCGGAATTGAGCGCCGCCTTTTCTGGAAACAGCGCCACGCGAGCGGTCGCCGGATTGTGGCAGGTGCTGTTTTCCGGCTATTCCGGAGACAGTGGCAACGAGAACCTCGACGCCCTGCTCAATCGTGGCGGCATGGCCAGCATGCTCAACACCATCTGGCTGATCCTTTGTGCGATGGCGTTCGGGGCCTGCATGGAGCGCGCCGGTCTGCTGCAGCGTCTGATCATTGGCCTGCTGCGCGGCGTGCGCAATGCTGGCTCGCTGGTGGCGGTGACGGTGTTGACCGCATTCGGCGTCAACCTGATCGCCTCCGACCAGTACCTTTCCATCGTTCTGCCCGGCCGCCTCTACCGGATCGAGTACGAACGCATGGGACTGGACGCGCGCAACCTCTCTCGCGCCACTGAGGACGGCGGCACGCTGACTTCGGTGCTGGTGCCCTGGAATACCTGTGGGGCCTATATGTCCGCCACGCTGGGCATTTCGACCTTCCACTATCTGCCGTACGCCTTCTTCAACTGGCTGTCGCCCTTGATCGCGATCGCGATGGCGCTGGCCGGCTTCAAGCTGCTGCGCAAGAACTCCGCCAGCGCCGCCAGCTGATCGGCGAGCGCCTGGCGTGTACGTTTCGTTGCCGTTCATGATCGTTTGGTAATTTCTTCATTCAATTGGGAAAGATGCGGAAAGTCCGCGTCGCCAGAGTGGGGATTGCCGAGGTATGAACCCAGTCATGACGTCGGGGCGCGCGGAACAGGCCGCCGCGGCGCGGGATTTGTTGAATGCCTGCGAGCGCGAACCGATTCACGTTCCGGGCAGCGTGCAGCCGCACGGCGTACTGCTGTGCATGGACGAGAATCTCAGGATCGTCCAGGCCAGCGAAAGCGCCGACGTCTGGTTGAGCCACAGCGCCGATGCCTTGGTCGGCCGGGAATGTGCCGACCTGCTGGGCGAATCCGATATGGAACGTCTGCGAACGGCCAGGGGCAGGGCGGATATCGAGGAATCGCCCCTCTACATCGGCGTGCTCACGGCCAATGCGCGCCACTTCGATGGCGTGCTCCACCGCAACGACCAGCTGCTGCAGCTCGAACTGGAACCCACCCGGCGCGGACAGGACATGGGCTTCGGAGGCATCTACCCCCTGGTCCGATCGTTCGTATCGAACCTTCAGAGCGCGAGCTCCGTGGATGCGCTGTGCGAGCTCGCCGCGCAGGAGACCAAGACCATCACCGGATTTGGCCGCATCCTCGTCTACCGCTTTGACGAGGACGGGCATGGCCAGGTGCTGGCAGAGCGGCGCGACGAATCCTACGAGTCCTACCTGGGCATGCTGTTTCCTGCGTCCGATGTGCCACCTCAGGCCCGTGAGCTGTATCTCAGAAATCGCGTGCGTCTGATCGCAGACGCAAATGCCAGCCCTTCGCCATTGCATCCGCGCGATAACCCGCTGAGCGGGGCGCCTACCGACCTCAGCTTTTCGGGGCTGCGCAGCGTCTCGCCGGTACACATCCAGTACATGAAGAACATGGGCACCCTCGCGTCCATGTCGGTCTCGATCGTCGTGCGCGGTCGCCTGTGGGGCCTGATCTCGTGCCATAACGCCGAACCCCGCCAGGTACCGTTCGATGCCCGCATCGCCTGCGAGCACCTGGGGCAGATCCTGTCGCTGCAGATCGAAGCCAACGAAGAGCGCGCGCAGACCCATCAGCGGCTCGAGCTGCGGCGCATTCTGGTCGGACTGCTGTCCGCGATTGCGGATCGCGATGATTTCGTGGCCGGACTGATGTCCAGCCCGACCGATCTGCTGGCGTTCGCGGGTGCCGGTGGGGCTGCGATCCTGTTCGGCGGCCGTTGCGAGTTGTTCGGTGATACGCCCGATGAAGCCGAAGTTCTCAAGCTGGTGGACTGGTTGTCCGCCCATTCGTCCAATACGGTGTTCTCGAGCGCCTGTATCGGCCGTGATTTTCCGGCCGACGTGGTCTCCATGGGCGACACGGCTGGCGTTATGGCGGTGTCGATCTCTCAGGTGCACCGCAACTACATCATCTGGTTCCGACCGGAGGTCCGGCGCACCGTGACCTGGGCCGGCAGGCCGGACAAGACCGCGACAACCGCCGAGCCAACGATGCTCAGTCCGCGCCACAGCTTCGAGGCCTGGAGCGAGACGCACACCGGGTGCAGCCGCCCCTGGAGCGCCGGCGAGCTTGACGCGGCGCTGGAACTGCGCAGCGCGATCCTGACCATCGTCCTGCGCCGTGCCGAGGAAATGGCGGCGCTGGCTCATGAGCTGGAGCGCAGCAACCGCGAGCTGGAGGCATTCTCGTATTCGGTGTCGCACGACCTGCGCGCACCGCTGCGTCACATCGTCGGCTACGCGGATTTGCTGCGCGAACTCGAAGGTGAGGGCTTGAGCGATCGAGGGCGGACGTTTCTCGCCAACGTCGAGGAATCCGCGACCTTCGCCGGCACGCTGGTGGATGACCTGCTCACGTTCTCGCAGATGGGGCGAGCCGCACTACGACCTACGCAGGTGAATATCCGCGAGCTGGCCGAATCGGTGATCAAGGATCTCGACGCCGAGACAGCGGGCCGCAATGTTCGCTGGGAATTCGGCGAACTGCCCGTGGTACGCGGCGATCCGGCCTTCCTGCAGATGGTCATGCGTAACCTGCTGTCGAATGCGGTCAAGTATTCGCGAGGGCGGGAGCCGGCCGTTATCCGCATCGACGGCGAAGACACGGCCACCACCCATGTCATCCACGTTCGCGACAACGGGGTCGGCTTCAACATGAAGTATGTCGGCAAACTGTTCGGGGTGTTTCAACGCCTGCATCGCATGGAGGATTTCGAAGGCACCGGTATCGGGCTCGCCAACGTCCGCAGAATCATCGAACGACATGACGGTCACGTCTGGGCGGAAGGGGAGACCGGCCACGGTGCGGTTTTTTCATTTGATCTACCCAAACCTTGAACACGTATGAGCACCTCACTCAAACCCATACTTTTGGTGGAAGACAACCCCAAGGACCTCGAGCTGACCCTGATCGCGCTCGAGAAGAGCCAGCTTGCCAACGAGGTGGTGATCACGCGAGACGGTGTCGACGCACTGGACTACCTGTTCTGTCGCGGCGACTACGAATCCCGTCACAACGGCAATCCGGCGGTCATTCTGCTGGATCTGAAACTGCCGCGGCTCGACGGTATCGAAGTGCTGCAGGTGATCCGCACGACACCGGCGCTCAGAAGCGTTCCCGTGGTGATGCTGACGTCCTCGCGCGAGGAGACCGATCTGTTGCGCAGTTACGAACTGGGTGTGAACGCCTATGTCGTGAAGCCTGTCGCGTTCGGTGAATTCGTGGAGGCCATCGCGGACCTCGGAATCTTCTGGGCGGTGCTCAACGAGCCACCTCCCGGTTCCACCCGCGTTGCCCGAAGGAGCGCGCAAAAATGAACCCGCCGGGTTCCGAATCCGAGGGAACCCCAATCCGCATACTGCTGCTTGAAGACAATCGCCTGGACGCAGACCTGACGCGTCTGCGTCTGGAGAGCCTGCGCATGCCGGTTTCTCTGCAGGTGGTCGAGACCGAGGCCGATTTCTGCAGGGCGCTGGACGCCGGAGACATCGACATCGTGCTCGCCGATTTCATGTTACCGGCCTTCTCGGGTGCCGAAGCCCTGGCGATTGTCCGCGAACGCTCGCCGGACCTGCCGTTTGTCGTGGTGTCCGGCGTTCTCGGTGAAGAACACGCCGTCGAGATTCTGAAGAAGGGCGCCACCGACTACGTCGTCAAACAGCGTCTGCAACGTTTACCGATGGTCGTGGAACGGGCGCTCGCAGAGGCCAAGGAGCGACGCCAGCGCATCGGCGCAGAACGTGCGCTGGAAACCTCGGAGACCAACTATCGGCGCCTGGTTGATGCCCTGCGCGACTACGCCGTCATCGGCCTGAACGCCGAAGGGCGGATCAGGAGCCTGAACCGCGCCGCCGAAGATATTCTCGGATTCTCGCTCCAAGAGATGAAGGGACGCCCCGCGAGCCTCTTGTATCAAGGACAGGAAACCGACTGCGGCTCGCTGCACGAATCGCTGCAGAACGCCTTGCAGCACGAAAGCCATTCGGTCGAGTGCTGGATGAAGCGCCGCGACGGCAGCGAATTCTTCGCCTCGATCGTGACCACGGCGATTCGCAACGACGCCGGCCATGTCGTCGGATTTTCGAAGATCATTCGTGACACCACCGAAGCCCGACGCGCGGCCGAAACCTTGGAGGCCGCCAAGGAACAGGCGGAGGCCGCCAATGCGGCCAAGGACCGCTTCCTGGCGATGCTGTCGCATGAACTGCGCACCCCCCTGACACCGATCCTCGCGGCCGTGCACCTGCTCGACCAGGAATCGGCCCTGCCGGCTTCACTCGAAGACGTGCCGCCGATGATTCGCCGCAACGTCGAACTCGAAGCGCGTCTGATCGACGACCTGCTGGACCTCACCAGCATCACCCACAACAAGCTCAGCCTCACCCTCAAGCCGCTGGACATGGACGCCTGCCTTAGCGGAGTCGTGGAAATGGGAAGAGCGGAAGTGCGAGGCAAGCGGCAACAGATGGAGGTGCGCCTGGAGGCAGAACACTCGCTGGTGTCGGCCGATGCCGGCCGTACCCAGCAGATCATCTGGAATGTGCTCAAGAACGCCATCAAGTTCACCCCGAGCGGTGGCCGCATCGTGATTGAATCCTTCAACCCGGACGCCGATCACTACAGCGTATGTATCAGCGACAACGGTATCGGCATCAGCGAAGCCGCGTTGACGCGAATCTTTTCCGCGTTCGAACAGGCCGATATCTCGATCACCCGCGAGTTCGGAGGGCTTGGCCTGGGCCTGGCGATCGCGCATGCGCTGGCCTGCAAGCACGACGGCGAGCTGATCGCCGAAAGTGCCGGGCCAGGGCGCGGAGCACGCTTCACGTTCACGCTACCGCTGCTCGATCCGGTGCCCGACGAGACCGAGGGGCCGGTATCGGTTGACCGTCGTGCCTACGAGCGCCCCCTGCGCATCCTGTTGGTGGAAGATAACGAAGACACCAGCCGCGCCATGGCCAGACTGCTCAAGATCCTGGGTCACGAGGTTTCGCTCGCAAATACCGTGGCCAGCGGCAAACGGCTCGCACAGACCGAGGTTTTCGATCTTTTGGTCGGTGATATCGGCCTGCCGGACGGTGATGGCACCGAAGTCGCGCGCGAATTCAAACGCATACAACAAAGGCCCTCGATCGCCATTACCGGCTTCGGCATGGACGAAGACATCCTCAAAAGCCAGGAAGCCGGCTTCACCGCGCACGTCACCAAACCCGTCAACTTCGAGCATCTGAGCGAACTGATCAGCGTGCTGACCAAGTACTGAACCGTGCTGGCCCTGGCCGACGAGACGCCCAGCACCGTCTCCGCTAAAATCCCGCCGCACGCCTCGGTAGCTCAGCTGGATAGAGTGGCCCCCTCCTAAGGGGCAGGTCGCAGGTTCGAATCCTGCCCGGGGCGCCAAGAATTCGAGATATCGCGCAGTCAATCCTCTAAAGACCGCCCAGAAAGCAGCAGTCGAACCTGCGACCTCAGAACCATGAATCGCGTTGCGATTGCGAGCGTAGCGAGCCATCGAAGGTTCGGCGCCTGCCGGTGGACAATTTTGTGTCTCAGCAGTGAACAGCCGCTCACATGTGGGTAGGGTGGGCAAAGCGTAGCGTGCCCACGCGGCATTCCTCACAATCCGTGCAGGTTCCGATATTGTCGGAGCTTGGCCGTTGGCACGGCCTATTTCTTCACCACCACGCCTGCAGACCGACCCGGGAAATCGCTCACCGAGCACATCGACCAGCTTCCGGCGCGTGGGCACGCTACGCTTTGCCCACCCTACGCTTGCTGCTGATTTCCTGGGCGCAACGGAATATGCGGAACCGTTGGAGGCTATGTGCAAAAGCGGACGTTCGCGCGCTTCCCGGTGTTAGGCACCAGTCGACCTAATCGGCGATATGGTCACCCGTCTCGCGAGTCCAACAGGTGACATTGATGACGAACGCAGAGGGCACTTGGAATCATGCATTCAAGGCAATAGGTACGGCCGCCTGCTCCGCCACCTTCTGGGCAATCGCGGTGTAAAGGTCGATGTCGGTCTCCGGGGTGCGAATCGAGACGATGAGACTGTAGCGGGCTGGCAGGTCGTAGCGTTCCTGGGCCGGTCGTGTGCGCCACCAGCCCTTGGCTGGGTAGACGGCAATGAATCCACGGTTGGCCAGTTCCGCGGCCGTACCGTGCCAGACATCTTTGTGCAACGAGCCGCGGCGCCGCTGTCGTTCCCCAAGATTCCAGTTCGGATCCCTGGGATCAATCGGGTCGCCTTCGTCTTCGCGCTCCGCTGCAGCGTTGATGCGAGCCACGAAATCTTCGGTCGTCGCGTCGAGCGCTCGCTGGACATCAAAGCGCAAGCGATGCGAGGGATAGTGGAACTTTGACGACGTGCCCCGCGCCGACGGGTTAGGCTCAATGAAGTAGGACAGGGTCACGCATAGCTGGACCTTGGTGGCTGGCGGTAACGCGAGTAACTGCTCTTTGGGCCAAGGCAGCGAGTGGAGGTTCATGTCTCGGCTGACAACGCCCTTGCCCGTGACCTTCTTGAAAGGGTAGACCACGTCCTCGACGACAAGTGTCAGGGAGTTTCCGGCACTCCAAAGTGCCTGCTCCAGACTTGGAACGCCCCAGCCACAATGACGGATCAGATTCACGTAGTCGGACTTGGTCTCGTTCCCGTGTTCGGGCAGGTACGCCGCCCGCATGGCCGGCGTCCACTCGGCAGAGTGGACTATTAGCGCTCTGATGGTCTCGGGTCTCAATGCCGGGTACGAAGCCATCAGCTGCGCCGCCAAACGTGTGCCCAATGCTGATGCTGCGCTGGTCGCATTGCTCGTCGTGAACAGACGTTCAACAGGCAGGTTGTGGGTCGTCAGCAGGTGGAGGCTCGTGATGCCGACAGCACCAAGTGCATCCTTGCCGGCATTACCGCCCTCGAAGACGACATCGGGCTTCAACGGCCAAGCCGAGTTCCACCCTTGCGACGTGCGGGTGTACGGACTAAGGCCCCCAGTCGGCGCAACGGGTTCCAGGCCTTGAGCGTTAGCCTCAGAGATCGTGACCTTCTCTGTGTATGCACCCACCGTGAGCGCGTTCCACGCTTGGCCTGGGTCACGGATGCCGCTGGTACTGAGACTTTCAGGGTACGTATTCCAGGACTGTGCGTCTTCGGTATTGCCGGCACACAGTACGAACAGGCGCGGGAACAGCCCATCGCCGTCGTAGTCGCAAGAAAGACGATCAACAGTCGATGACCATGCCGACGGTCGCCCCCTGTCGCGATCATCACTGGATGTCACCGCTGATGTGAACACCCGTGGACGCGCAGGCGCAGCGATCTCGGGCCGGGCCACCGCCTCGGCGAACAGGTATCCATGTTGACGGGAATCGCCTGGGTTCGCGCCTTGTTCCGGGGTGAGCTTTACCGATTCCAACCGGTGAGCCACGACCAGAGGGCCGGCCGACGCAAGCACTTCCGAAAGGTCGCCTAGAGCGACAAGCCCGGCAAGGCCCGTCCCGTGGTTCGCGGTGTCGTCGACTCCCCATGCCGGATTGACGGTATGAAGATCCGCGCCAGCCATGAATGGAGACAGCAGTGGATGTCCACGATTTACCCCTGAGTCGAGCAGGCACACCCGAGGTGTCGCATCTCCCTCAGACGCGGCCGTCAATCGAGCGAGAGTTTCCTCAGTCCACTCCTGCTGCTCGTTCGGCGTCATGCCATCGAAGAACTCGGCTGTTTCCTTCGCTCGACGCAGTTCGGCCACACAATTGAGCGTCATGACCGATGCCGAAAACTGCTGCTGCGTACCGTACATCAGCACGACGGTGCGCTCAGGGAAGTTGATCTGGTGCTCACTGACCTGACACTCGGACAGCGCGGCAAGCTTGCGAAAGTCAGCGAGCACGGCGTTGCGGTCTCCGCGCACCGGCAGCCAGACCTCCCACCAGAAGGCCTCGGTCGGGTTCTGCGGCAGCAATGCTGGATCGTCAGTCCACATCGCGCGGACTTCGGCGGCACGAATTGACGAAATGGTGTTCAGCAACGCGTGGTGATCAAAAGAATCGCCATTGGCCTTCTTTCGGTCGGCAAGGTAGTCCTCGACATACTTCTCGAAGTGAGCGAGCTTCCCATCAGGGACGAAGACGTTAGCGAACGTCTTACCTGCTTCGGTTCCGACACTCAGCAATTCGATCTTCTTCTGCGGGTCACGCCCGATCTCATAGCCGAGGCTCTCGAAGGCCAGGGCCACATCAGGCATGCCAACAAACTGGACTTGAAGGCCTAGACCGCTTTCGAGACCCTGCTCTTGCTGGGCTGTTGCAACATGCAGCGCAATTGGCTTCAGTGCGACGAGCTGGTCCCTAAGTGACCTGCCGTGTTGAACGCGGTCGAGCGCGGGAATCTTTGGTGTATCACCGCCACCAGACGAAGGCGCCGTGAATGCTTGCGCCGTTGAGGTGTTCGTCAGAACAAGATGGGGGCGTCTATCTTGGGGTTGATCCGGCATGACTGGACGAGTGCTTTGTGTTCTGTGCCAGCCTTGCACTGATGAGGCTGCGCTCCTCTAACGCTCGCCCCAGCTCGGCGGGTTGCACTGTCGTCTGGTCATGTAGGATCGCGTCCTTGATGGCCGCATCTACCGCACGACAGATCTCGGCATGGCTCAGCCCTTCCGCCTGCCCAAGCAGCGCCCTCTTTCGGAAGGGCTTGGGTGCAAAGTAACCAAGGCGCGAGCAAATCAGGTCCGTGGCTTGCGCTGGCGATGGATGGTGGTATTCCACAACATCGTCGAACCGCCGAAAGAGCGCGTAGTCGAGAATCTCTGCGTGGTTCGTCGCGGCGATGATCAGACTGTTCGAAGTGTCCTGTTCGATCATCTGCAAGAAACTGTTCAGGATCCGACGAATCTCGCCTACATCATTCGCTATCCCGCGCTGCGAGCCGATCGCGTCAAACTCATCGAAGAAATAAACGCCCCGGATATCAGAGATTGCGTCGAATACCTGCCGAAGTTTCGAAGCCGTTTCGCCCATGAACTTCGTGATGAGGGAATCGAGTCGTACCAAGAACAGAGGAATGCCGAGCTCGCCGGCCAAAGCAGAGGCGGTCATGGTCTTGCCGGTGCCGGGCGGACCGACCAGCAGAAGCTTGCGGCGCGGCGCCAGCCCATGTTCCTTGATGCGTGCCAACTGGCGCTGCTCCTTGAGAACGCGCTGAAGCTGGTTCAAAGCCACTTCGTCCAGCACCATGTCCCCCAGCCGGTTAGCCGGGTGAGACGCCGTCAGCAGATTGGCCAGTTCGCCGCGCGGCTTGGCAGCGCTGCCGATGGCGACCAGCTTGCCCGATGCGTCTTGGCTGACACGGGCCTTTGCCGAGTCGATCAGCTCGCGTAGTTCCTCGGCCAGCTTTCCGTGGCCCAACTTCGCCTCGTGCGCAGCCATCTGCATCGCGACGGACAAGAACTGCCCATCATCGCGACTGATGTGCGACTTGATGAGCGCCTTGAGTTGGTCGGAACTGGCCACGAGCGGATCCGCGTTGGATTGAAGGCTGAGAATGACATTGTGCACCGACCGGACGATAGACGCAGCTCCAAGGTGATGCCAGGTTGATACGCCGGTCATCCGAAAGAAATCGTTCAGCCACAACGGTTCTTGGCCGCGCAAAGCTGTTGAGCCGCGACAAATAAACTTCCGCTTCGGGCTGATAGCCGCCACCTAAACCGCGACCCAGTCTTCGATGCGCAAACCGGGAACGCGTTGAAACTCGCGCACGTTGTTTGTCACTACGATGAGTCCTCGGCTCCGTGCGTGTCCAGCAATCATCTGATCGTAGGGTGCGATGGGCGTGCCCCCCTGTGTGTCAACCTGCCTCTAGACAGCCCCTGTCAGAGATAACCTAGATTTCAGGGCCAGCCAGAGACTGGAAAGATGCCGAAGCCGAGCCACCGAGAGATCGATACCCAAGTGCAGCCTGATGCGGCGCTGGAGAAGC